>CAIXLU010000508.1 GCA_903920315.1 uncultured Oscillochloris sp. | reverse complement strand
GTTCTGGCGCACCGAATCGGCGGCGCGACCTTCGAGAAACGGGAAGCGGTTCGGGTCAAACAGCACCCCGTGGCGGCGCGGCAGATGCAGATCACCGGCTTCCACCCCATCGTGGATCATGCGGAAGAGTACCAGCAATTGCGGCCACGCCCCATAGCGCTGCTGCATCGTATCCGGGTAGAGCGCGGCATCCTCGCGCAGCCGCTCGTAGAGTCCCGAAAGCGCGTAGCCGTGCAGGAACGTCTCATCCTGCGGCAGCATCTCGCGCTCCTCGGCGTAGAGCAGGAAGATCAGGCGCAGAATCACCGTCAGCAACCCGCGATAGACCTTATCCGGCTCGTTGTTCAGCGGGCCGTACAGCAGCGTCCCGTTCGTCTCTTCATTCGCCGCCTGCATGCCACGCAGCAGGGCGTAGAGCGCGTGCAACACCTGCTCAGACAGGCGCTCGCTGACCTCGTTCTGAAACTTACGGCTCTCATCGAGCAGCGCCGCCAGCCGCTCGTTACGCGGCAGCGCCAACAAGCGTTCCTGACTGAGCAACAGGCGCAGGGCGGCAACAATCGGTCGGCCAGCGGTCAGAATCATATCGGCGACGCGAAAATCGAGCCAGCCGGAATTCTCGCCACGCGGGGCCGAGATCAGCCGCAGTGCCGCGCCGTTAAAAAGCAGGCCCGCGCTGACCCCGCTCTGCCGCAGCAGCCGCTCCATGCGCCCGTGGGCCGACGCCTCCAGCCGCCCATGCCCATGCGTGACTCGGTCAAACTCCTGGCCGGTGGGCAGAATCTGCACCAGCACCTGCCAGGGCGTGGCATTCGGCGACGGATCGAGTTCGCGGACAGCCACATCGGGAGCCAAGGTCTCGCCATAGTCGCGCAGCGGCACCTGCAACTCAGGCGGAATGGTCGAAACATTGATCCCCGCGTAGCCCTGGGGGGTAAAATTCCAGCCCAGCACCGTGCGAGCGAACTGATGAAAATCGGCGATCACCGGGCCATCGGGGCCGGGCGGATCTACCAGACTATCAATGAGCAGACGCTGGCCCTCGGCGTCATTGCGCGGGAGGATCGCCCCGGCACGCACCAGGGCCGGGGCCGAAACCACCAGGCCCATCGGGCGCACAAAACCGAGCCATTCGAGATGAGCGAGGATGGAGGGGTCGAGTTTCATAGGATTTTAGATTTTAGATTTTAGATTTTGGATTGCCGGAGAAGCAAAAACCCGCAATCCAAAAGCGACTATCAATTGTCTCTTCGCTGGTACAATAGGCGTCAACACCCGGTAAGGAGAAACCATGACTGATCGCATAGGCTCCTATCAGATGGACAAGACCACCCTATCGGTGGCAACCGTTACCGCACAAGATCGTGATGATCCCTATTGGCATACCCAACCCCCGCACGAGCGACTCCGTGCCCTTGAATTTCTACGTCAGGTGATGTATGGCTACGATTCTACTACCGCCCGACTTCAAAGAGTTTTTGCAGTTACTGACCTTCCATCAGGTTGAGTATCTGCTGATTGGCGGCTATGCCGTCGGCTATCATGGCTATCCCCGCGTAACCGGCGACATGGATATTTGGATTGCCATACGCCCCGATAATGCCACCAAAATCGTCACCGTGCTGCATGAATTTGGCTTTGCGAACACGCAAATTACACCTGACCTCTTTCTCCAACCCAATCAAGTGATCCGTATGGGCGTACCACCTTTGCGTATTGAAGTTTTAACAACCATTTCTGGTGTTGACTTTGATACTTGTTACGCTAATAAAATAACGGATAATATTGATGGTATTTATATAACGATTTTAAGTCTAGAAGACTTAAAGACAAACAAACAAGCGAGCGGGCGCTTGAAAGACTTGAACGACCTACATCAGTTACCGTAAGCACGCACCACGACAACGCTAAGAGGATTGCGCCCGGCCCGTAAACGGGCGGGCTAGTACCTGCGAAGGCCGCTGAAGCGGCCTCAGATAGGCCGCTTCAGCGGCCTTCGTAGATACTAGCCGAGGCGTTTACGCCTACGGCACGAGCGATCTGTAGATTTTGCATCAGCCCTGCGGCTACCGGCGACCTCAGTTCGACTCCGGCCACAGGTAGATCAGCCCAACCGGCTCGACCCGGCGGGCGCGTACCTCGTAGAAGGCCCGCACGCGCTCCGGCTCGCGGGACAGCTCGCGCTCGAACGACTCCAGGCGCAATTCCCAGGCCCGCCGATCCAGGTCAAACTGGCGTTTCTCCTCCGGGTTGAAGCCAAACGTGAGCTGGACATATTCGGTCGTACTGCGATCAAGCTGCTCACGCACCCGTTGTGCCTGCTGCTCAATCGTCGTGCGTAGCTCCGTCGCCTCCTGCTCACCGCGCTGGCGCAGCTTGTCCATCGCGGCGGCAGCGGCCTGCTCGGCACGCGGCACAAGCAGCGGGTGCAGGGCGGCGACATCAGCGGCGGCGGTGCGAAGGAGGCGCTGCTGCGTCACGTGGCTCGGCGTCTGCTGACCCGCGTGCCTCAGCGCCGCATCGAGAACCTCCAGCGTGCGTGTCTCGCCATCGCGGCCAAAGGCCGACAACGGCCCCGTGCGTTGCGAGGGATCGAGCCAGCGGGCCGTGACCGCCACCACCTCCTCGTGTAGGCGCTCGGCACCCTGGCCGTAGAGCGCCAGCCGACCCAGCAAAATCACCCGTGGGATGGCATCGCTGGACTGAAAAAGACAGGCCCGCGACAAATCCTCGACAAAGCCCTGAGCGCGGAAGCGAGCCAGCAACCGCTGCGCCACCCGGTGTTCCAGATGCAGATGCACCGTCTCCTCGGTCAGCACGCCCGCATCGGCGAAAATCACGGGCCGGATGGGTGCCTCGCGCCGCCAGTCGGTGAGGCTCTGATTGGCGGGGCGCGGAGTCCGCAGCGTATCAAGGGTTGCATTCCAGCTCGGGTCTGCGGCCACCCGCTCATTCAGTGCGGGCATCAGCCAGATCTCCTTCCCGTTCGCATCTGTCGCGTGCTGAAGCGGCGGTGCTTTGAGCATACCCAGGGCGCAGGAGAGTGCTTGGCGAAACGACACCTCATCGAAATCAATCCATGTGTGCGCCTTGTCCAGCAGCGTCTGGCAGCGTGCGATCTGTGCGTGAAGATCACGCTCCC
Organism: uncultured Oscillochloris sp.; assembly: GCA_903920315.1. GTDB lineage: Bacteria > Chloroflexota > Chloroflexia > Chloroflexales > Chloroflexaceae > Oscillochloris. The sequence continues at coordinate 13,063 of CAIXLU010000508.1, read as the reverse complement.
GCTCGCGGCATACCTCCAACTCATCCGTCACCATCGTCCGGCGCGGCGCATCCAAGTTGGCCTGCTCCAGCTCGCGCACCAGATCCGCCACATCGCGGTGGCGGATTCCCTGGCGTAATCGGCGCTCACTATCGTCGTCAATCACCTGCGAGAGACTGCCTAACTCGCGCTTAATCGTCTCGGTCTTGCGCACCAGCACCTCCAGCACGCGATCCTCAACGCGCTGCGGCAGCACAAAATAGTGACAGCGCACTTCGGGTTCCGGCTGGAGCTTGCGGTCAATCCGGCCATTGCGCTGCTCGATGCGGCCAGGGTTCCAGGGCAGATCAAAGTGGAACAGATCGGCACAATGGGCCTGGAAATTCAGCCCCTCGCGGGCCGCATCAGTCGCCAGCAAGATGCGCAACGGATCGTGGGCCGGGTCGCTATTAAAGCGGCGCTGGATCTCCTGGCGGCGCGTGCTGCTGGTCAGACCATCAATCACCTCAATCCGCTGGTCGGCCTGGTCGCTACCCTCAATCGCCTGCGAGAGAAGAGAGAGCAGGTATCGCTTGGTGCCCTCGCGGTTCTCGGTAAAAATCAGCACCCGCCGGTTATTCCAGTGCGGGGGCGGGCCACCATGTGACTGGCCGAAAGGCGGCAGGTCGGGGCAGAGGTGCGTGCGAATCCACGTGATCAGATACACCAGCTTGACATCTGGCTGGTCGCGGTGCTGCTCCGCGATCCGCTGCATCTGGTCAAGCAGCGCCTGCTCCTGGCGGCGCAGATCATCGGCGTAGGCCGACTGCGGTGCGCCCGCCTCAGTGGCAGCGGTGACGGCATCCACCTCCGCGATCTCTGCCGCCTCCGCCTCGGCGTCCGTCCAGAGACCGCGCTCATCATCGGCATCGGGCGCGTGGGTAAACGTGATCGCGGCATCATCCGCCGCAGCGGTCGCCGCATCCTGCTTCGCCCAATAACGGGCGACCGTCGCCCGATGCACCTTCAGACTGCGGGCAAATGCCTCGATAGACGAGAGCAGACGCTGCTGAAGCCCGACCGTCAGCAGACCGGCGGCGGCCTGGGTGCGGCGTGGCGCATCGGCGAAGCGCTGATCACGCAGGGTGCAATACTGATCGAGAAGCTGCGACAGCACCAATTCCGGCGTATCGGCGGGCAGATTGTCCAATGTAATCCGCACCACCTGACGCAATGGAAAACCACCCTGCACCGCCCGAATATCCTCCTTCAGCCGCCGCACCATCACCGCGTCGAGGGCTTTCTTCCCGCGCACCTTCACGCCACGGGTAAAGCGGATCGGGTCAAGCAACTCCAGCAACGTCGAGAAACTGTTGGAGTGGCCGTTGTGCGGGGTCGCAGAGAGAAACAGGCGATGCTCAAAGCGACCGGCCACGTCGCGGATAGCCTTCGTAAAGCCCGACTCGATGCCATAGCGACCACCAGAGGATGGGGCTGCATGGTGCGCCTCATCCAGCACCAGCAGGCTCCCAGGTGAGAACGAACCCAGCCACGCCCGCAGCGGATCGGCGTAGGTCGGATCGCCCAGCAGGTGATGAGAGACCAGGAAGCGGCTATGCGTGCGCCAGGGATTAACGCCGAAGCCGCGCTCACGGCGCATGCGCGTCAGGTAGGCGCGATCCAGCACCACAAACAGCAACCCGAAGCGATCCTCAAGCTCGGACTGCCACTGCTCCAGCACCGAGGGCGGCGCGGCCACCACAATCGTCCGCACCTTCTTGCGCAGCAGCAACTCGCGCATAATCAGCCCCGCCTCAATCGTCTTCCCCAGGCCGGTATCATCAGCAATGAACAGATTGACCCGTGGCAAGAGCAGCGCCTTCCGCAGCGGCTCCATCTGATAGGCGTCAATCTTAATTCCGGCTCGAAAGGGAGACTGGAAGAGGGTGGGATCGGTCGCGGTGACACAATTCCAGCGCAGGGTACGCAGAAAAGCCGCAAAGCGGGATGGCGGATCGAACCCCCGTATCGCCAGGTTATCCCAGCCTTCCGTGTGCAGAATCTGCCGATCCAGCTCACAGTCCCACAGAACCTCCAACGTCTGGCCCTGGGCATCGTCATCGGCGCACGCGAGGCGCACGCGGCAGGTCTGGCCGGGAACTGTCGGCGGAACGACCTGATCAACCAGCCAGGTACGCGCCCGCACATGGACAAGCTGACCCACCTCTGGGGTGTGCAACGGCAGATCGGAATGAGTCACAATGGCGCTCCTAGGTACGGCGAAAGCGCGAACGTAGCAAGGGTGAAGGTCTTGCCGGAGCCGGGTCAGCGATGATGAGCAGCGGGCCATCGGTGGTGGTGATGGCCGCACGCTGCGGGGGGTTGGCGGTGGCTAAGAGGGAGCGAGAAGACATCGGGTGGCCCCTGGCGACAATGACGCCGACGCACCGTGGAGCGCGAGCGTTGTGCGGGCCACATCAGGAAGCACCTTGCGCGACGCGCACGGAGGCACTACAATGACAAAGCACCGCAGAAGAGAATATCGTGTACCAGAACCCACTCCGTGCTTTGGGGGCAGAACGAGTGGGTTTTGTGTATGCTCTTTGGAGTATAGCATAGCCATCTGCCTCTGGTGTCACCTGTGACATGAGGGAATGAGTATCCGCATAAGAAAGCGCACACGACATGGCCGAACGTATCCCCTGTACGACGATACGGGAGTGGCTGACCTCCGCTGATCTCGCGCAGAATCTCCCCCCGCCACTGCTCGTGGATCACGTCTCGGGCTGCGCCCGCTGCCGTAGCGTCCTGCTGCTGATCGTCGTTGACCTGCGGGATGCGCCGCTGACCGTGGTAACACCGACGTGTGACCACTGCATGGACGATCTCGCCGCCTCCCTCGACATGGAGCGTGATGTGGGGATCGCGCAGGCGATCCGCGCCTACCCGCACGTCTGGTGGCATCTCTGGATCTGTGCGGAGTGCGCGTTGACCTACGAGATCGTCCGGGATACCCTCGACACCCCGGTGCTTCGGTATGGCCCGACCCCGGCAGCGTGGGAATCGTGATCATGACGTGATCCTCTCCATAACATGGAGACCGTTACGTCCTGGGGACTACTTCTCTAGCCCGAATCTGGGTCGGTATACTTTTTTCGCCGTCATGAGGCAAAAATCTGCGGAGGGCGTTCTCATGCAGTATACAGAGCCAATAACCCGAAAGTATGAGTGGCCAAGATTGTAGTCCCCAAACGGTAACGCTTCTCTGTATCGTGCAGGACAGCGGCATAGGCGCATGCTATACTCAGTTCTGATCCGCAGAATCGTCATCGGGTATGACAAAGCCGACAGGAAATTGGTCAGTGTGTGACTGGACAACCACCGATCCGCGTAGCTGGGGTTGGTAGCAGGCGACCCATGCCGCATCGTGGTAGGTGCGGGCCAGCGCTGTACACAGCCAAATCGGGAGGCGTCCATCAATGATGACGCCACCGGGTACTGGTGGCACCGTGATCATGTCGGTGTCCCGGCGATCCAGGTACCCGCTGGGAATACTCACGCGCAGGCGGGTTGTCCCGCCGTGAGTCTCGCTGGCGATGTGCAGCGGGCCACGGGGCACGTGCAGCCCACGTGACAGGGGCAGTACCTCCACCCAGCCCTGCCGGGGGTCGAAGACGGCGCAGCGTGCGTGCGGGTTGGCCGAGGCCAGGGCGGCGTAGAGCCATGCGGGGCCACGGCCATAGATCGCGAGCGGCGTGTGGGACGGCAGGGTCGGGAGCAGTGTCCGAAGTTCACTCGGCTGCCAGGGCTGGTCACTGTGGGCTGGCAGCGGGTAGATGGGCTGCTCTAGGTGGAGCACGAGTTCAATATCGGTTTGCACAAGGTGACTGCGAAAGAGTTCGTCGCTGGTGTACGCAAACAGGTGTTCCATCTGTGCGGCCAGTGCGCTAAAGCACGGCCCCTCCGAACTGCTCGTTCGACTCAGTCCGACGAGAGTACCCCGCAACGGGGGGCCATGATCAGTGATTGTCTGCGTTCCCGTGAGTGCCGAGTGAAGATCGGCGACGAGTACCAGCCCGTGACGTGCGACCAGATCACGCCACGGGGCCAGCGCCGCCGGATCGGCACTGAGGAGGAGGGCGTGGGTACAACACGCCGCAATCTGCTCTGTCTCGGGTGAGACAATACCCCCAACATCAACAATCAGGGGCAGGTGGCGTGCGGCAACATCACGCGCCACCGCCAATGCAAAGGAAGGTGTCCATCCGCTGCGCACCCGTGGGCGCAACTCCGCCACCACGGCGGCATCAACTGCTTCCACCCAGTCACCGTCGCCATCGGGACTGGCACGTAACGCATAGTGTGGCGTCTCCCGCCGTCGCAAATGTTGGCTGAGGCGGTAGGTCAGCGTACTCTTTCCGGAGTGTGCCGGCCCACCCATCAACACCGCAGGGAATAAGGGTGCCATGACTCTTTCGTACTCCTTCGCGCCTGTACCATCGGTTCCGCCGCCCGCCGTTTTGGTCGTCACTCTCGGCGGCCAGTCCCAGGTTGTCACCCTGGCCCTCGATGCGTTGCTCGACCAGGGCTATGCCATCGGTGAGCTGATCGTCGTCCATCTTTCGGAGCAAAACCCGCGTTACCAGACGGCATTAGCCCAGCTTGCGTCCGCCTTCGCCAGCGGTGTCTACCGCGATCATCCGCTGCGCTATCGCCCCTACCCCGTCCTCTTGGGGGGCGCTCCGGTGAGTGACATTCACTCCGAGGCGTCTACCGATGCGGTGCTGAATACCTTCCACCACCTGCTTCAGCATCTTAAACAGCAGAGCATCTCCGTCCACCTGTGTATTAGCGGGGGGCGGCGTATGCTGGGGGTGCTGGCCATGTCCGCCGCGCTGATTCACTTCGACTACGGCGACCGCATCTGGCACCTTTACTCAACAGACGCGATACGCACGCAGACGCATGAAGGGACTCTTCTGCATCTTCCGCCGGGTACCCCCGGTGTTCGGCTGCTGCCCGTCCCGGTGCGCCCGTGGGGCTACCTCTTCTCGGCGTTACGGGTCTCCCCAGACGCGGATGCACGGGCGGCGATGGCCTCCCAGGACGCCGCACTCGCGGTTGCCGAGGACGCACGCTGCCAACTGGTTTATGACCGACTCACCCCGCGCCGCCGTGATGTGCTGCGCGCATTCGCCGACGGACTAACTCCGCAGCAGGTGGCAAACAAACTTTCGATTGAGCTGAGTACGGTCAGCAGCCACCAGACCGCAATCTATCAGGAGTGCCAGGCCGCGTGGGATCTTCCCTCTACCACCAAAGTGGATTACCGCTGGGTGCGTGATGCCTTTGCCCGCTTTTTTGAGCGCGGCTGAGAGACTCGGCATGCGCAGTGTACTCCTTTTGAGCCTGCCTGAGATCCGAGGTGATTCGGAAAAAGATCCGAGGTAGTTCGGATCTCAGCGCCAGGACAATACGCTATCCTCAACAGGAGTCTCCCTGCTGTTTGAGGAGGTGCCCGATGCCGCTCGATGCTCCGATCTCTGCGCCGTCTCAGGTGCCGACCGCTCCCCCCCCCCTGCCGCCGCTACCGCTCCTGCGTGCCCGTCTGACCATGCGCCTTTTGTCGGACGCGACGTTGCCCGCCTATAAGGGGGGCATGCTGCGCGGGGGATTCGGTTACGCCTTCCAGCGGGTCGCATGCGCCCCCGCCTGTCGCTCGGGCGATCAGCCCTGTCCGGCCACACAACCATGTCCATTCCGGGTGGTCTTTGATACGCTGCGACCGGATGAGGGTGGCGCACTGCATGATCTGCGTGATGTGCCGCGCCCGTTCGTGCTTGGGCCGCCCGCCGACGAGCGCACGCGCTACGCCGCTGGCGAGTCGTTGGAGTTCGACCTGACCATGATCGGGCGCGGGGCCGACTACTTGCCCTACTTCATCCTCAGCTTTGAGGAGTTGGGGCGCATGGGATTAGGCCGCGATCTGGCCCGCGCCCGCCTGGAGCGTGTCGAGTTGCTCCCAGCTTGGCATCCCGTCGGTGCGCTGATCTACCACGATGGCCGTTCACTTCCGGGCGGTATGGGCCTGCCCCCACCGTACACCAATACCGCCGATGTATTGCGGCGGGCGGGCGAGTTGCCCAGCCGCCTGCGCCTGACTCTGCGTGCGCCGCTGCGCATCAAGCAGCGCGGCGACTTGATGCGCGTGCTTGATCCCGCCGCCCTGATTCAGGCGGCCTGCTGGCGGATTGACGCTCTGGCTACGTTCCACGGGGCCGGGCCGTGGGGTGTGCGCTACCAACCCCTGGTGGATGCCGCCCGCGCCATCACCGTTGAGCAGGCGCAGGTGCGCTGGCACGAGTGGCAGCGCACGTCAACCCGTGGTTCCGAGCCGAAGACCATGCAGTTGGGCGGGTTGCTCGGCAGCGCCGTGCTGACGAGGGTGCCGGAATCGTTGCGGGCGGTGCTGCTGCTGGGCAGCCTGGTGCATGTCGGCAAGGCATGTGTGTTTGGGCATGGGGCGTATAGCGTGGAGGCGATGTGATGCAAGATCAGACTCGGATGAGTGAGCTAGAACGACATAAGGTTGATAACCTGCTGCTGCTGATTGGCGGCAACCCGCTGCCAAACTATGTCGCGGCCCAACTGCTGGCGAAGGATCGCACGACGACGAAGATTATTCTGATCTGTTCGCGGGATACGCGCAATGAGGCCGCACGACGGATTGAGCAGCAGTTACGTGATGAAGGCTTTGATAAAGTTGACTACTGCGAGGTCGAGGAGGCCAATCCACAGCATATTCGTAATCGAGTCACGCAGACAATCCAAGGGCTGAGCGGAAGTATCGGCCTACACTATACCGGCGGCACCAAGGCGATGGCAGTGCATGCCTACTTGGCAGTTCAGGCGCAGGCCGACAGCAGCACCCAGTACAGCTATCTCGACGCCCGTAGGCTTGAGTTGCAGATCGAGACTAGTGGGAGGCTGCACACGATCCCCGATGTGGGCTTGCTGTTACCGCACCCACTGACGATCAGGACGCTGCTGGAACTGCACGACCTGAACAAATTCAAAAAGGAGATGCAGGCAACGCCGTTCTGGCCCGATGCAGCCGGTGTGCTGGCTGTGATGCATACCGATGTGGCGAAAAGCAAAGTCTGGCGGGAATGGTGTATCGGCACACTGCGAGATCAGGCGAGGAAAGGCAACCTGAAAGCAACGAATAAGCTCGACGAAGTCCTCATTGCGGATATTCCTGATAGCGCTGTGCGGGAAACATTCCTGGCCTTGTACCCTGACCTTACATCGAAAACCGCGCTCACCGCCTTAGCTCAAATCGTCGGCATAAAGAATTCCAGTGACGATCTCGCTAAGTGGTTCGACGGCGAGTGGCTGGAGCATTACGTCCTGCACACGCTGAAGCCTCTGAAGGAGAGCGGAGTGCTGCGCGAGCTGGTGATGACGATCAACCCGGATTTGGGAGGTTCAGATAGCAACTTTGAGTTCGACGTGGCTGGCATCCGTGGCTACCAACTCTTCGCCTTCTCGGTGAGTACGACAAGCGAGAAGCGTCTGCTGAAGTCCAAGTTGCTCGAAGCTGTGGTGCGCGCTGAACAGATGGGCGGCAGCGAGGCGCGGGTGGCGCTGGTCTGCTGCGCGAGCCGTGACGATGTCAAGAATCTTGAGCGCGAGATAGCTAAGCTCTTCCGGCAGAGCAAACTGGCAAAGGTCTTCGGGCGGGATGATCTGCTGGATCTCCACGATCAGGTTGCGCACTGGATCAATACCTCCAGAGCAGGGGAATAAATGACGATGAGCCACTACACCCTGACAAGTATCGACACGACCGGGATTCAGAACTACATCTTCGGCAGCAATGCGCTGCGCGAGAACATCGGCGCATCGCAGTTGGTCGAGCGGGCGATTGGCGCGTGGCTGCGGGAGGCGCTACCGGAGCCGCATAACGTCGCCGGTGACACGATCAATGACAAGGAGCGCATCGAGGACTCGGAGGCGCTGCGCGCCGAGGTGATCATGCGTGGTGGCGGCAACGCGCTGATCCTCTTCCGTGAGCATAGCGATGCGGTTGAGACAATCAAGAAACTTAGCCGGAAATTGCTCTGTGAGGCACCGGGGCTAGAGTTTGCGGTCGCGCATCTGGATTTTGATTGGGACAAAGAGACGCTGGGCGGCGACGCAGGTGTGATCAACACGCTGGCGGCGGCGGTGAACCGGCGCAAGCAGCAGCGCACGCCCGGCGCGGCGGTCTTCAGCCCGGCGGTGCTGGCTGAGTGCCGCGCCACGCGCCAGCCAGCGGTTGACTTTGACGACAAGGGCAAACTGATCGCGGCTGAGATTCAGGCCAAGCTTGATCCTGTGCTTCAGACTGAGGCGCAGCGAGTCTTTGAGGAATTGTTCGAGTCGGTGATTGGCGACACCTATACCTTCGTGCGCGATGTTGAGGAGCTGAATGTTCAAGGCGACCGCAGCCACCTAGCGGTGGTTCATGCCGACGGCAACGGGATTGGGCAGCGATTCATCACGCTGTTGGATGGATTCTCAGCCGCCTCAGAGAATCGCACATGCCTTGATGCGCTGCGTGTTCTGTCATCGAAGATCGCCAGCGCGGGCGAGCAGGCGCTCCGCAAGATGCTGGCCCGACTGGAGCGCAGCTTCCAGGATAAGCAGATGGATCGCTACCTCAGCGGCCTCAAGCAGCGTGATGGTAAATACATTATCCCTTTCCGCCCGCTGATCTTCGGTGGCGACGACGTGACCTTTGTCTGCGATGGGCCGCTGGGCCTGGGCCTAGCCGCGATCTTCCTGGAAGAGTTTGAGCGGGCTGCCAAGGATCTGCCCTATGGCGGCGCGGCGCACGCCTGCGCCGGAGTGGTGATCTTCAAGACCCACTATCCCTTCTCACGAGCCTACGATCTCTGCGAGGAACTCTGCACGCAGACCAAGGTGGCTATGCGCGGGGCTGATCTGAAAGGCTCTGGGTTGGACTGGCATATCGCGATGAGTGGGATCAGCGGCGAGATTGCCGGGATTCGCCAGCGTGAGTATCAGTTCTCCGACGGCGATCATCTCGCCATGCGCCCGCTTAGCCTGCGTGCGCCGGGGATTGAGCAACGCTGGCGCAATTGGCAGGCGTTTGCTGATTTGACCAAAGAATTCAGGCGACGTGACCCCAATGATCCGCAATACAGCGTCGAGGATCGCACGCAAGATCTCCCGCGCAGCAAGGTCAAGGCGCTGCGCGAGGCATTGTGCGGGGGGGGCACGGCGTCAGAGCAGTTCATGATCACGGCCAATATCACCCTGCCGGACATGCTGGGCGGCGATGATCGGCTCCGGCAGACCGGCTGGGCTGGTAAATATTGCGCCTACTTCGATGTGATCGAGGCTCTGGACTTCTATCTACCGATTGATCGCATGGAGGATCGCTGATGCGCTACTACCTCACGCTGCACCTGCGCAGCGATACAACCTTCGGGCGCGGTGATGGCACCGCTGGCTTGGTTGATACCGACATCGAGCACGATACGGACGGCATACCCTTCGTCGGCGGGCGGGTGATCAAGGGGCTGCTACGGGAGGAGTACGCCAACCTGCGCTTTGCCCTTGGTGAACCCCAGCGCTGGGACGATGCGGCAACTCTCCTCTTCGGGTGTCCCGGCGCGACCAGCAAGGACATCGCGCAGATGCATGTTGGATCGGCCACACTTCCACCGGATCTCTGCAATATCTTGCGCAGCGAGCCGCATCAGCCGGGGCAACTACTCGGTGCCTGTACGGCCATCCGCCGTCAGACCTCGCTCGATGCGAAGAGCGGAGCGCCTCAAGAGGGTTCGCTGCGATCCATGCGTGTGCTGCTGCGCGAGACGGATCTGATTGCACAGCTTGACTTTGCCAGCCAGCCCGATGACAGAACACTGGCTCTGCTCGCCGCGTGCGTCCTCGCCGTGCGGCGCGGCGGCACCGCCCGTAATCGAGGCCGTGGTCGGCTGCGCATGCTGCTGCATCCAGGTATCCCCGACAATTACCACGACAGCGCCTTCACTGAGCAGTGCTTCCACCCATTTGCCGCCGAGGTACACCCATGAATATCCTGCCATTTCGGATCTACCTTGAGCAGCCGGTGCTCATTGCTGGCCCGTCCGGAGATCCCAACAGCGTGACCTCGCTCGATTACCTGCCGGGCAGCCTGATGCGCGGCGTGTTAATCGGACGCTACCTGCGCGAACGCGGATTCGACCCGCATAACAACGATCTCGCAGCCAACCCCGAGGCGCGGCGGCTCTTCTTCGACGGCGGGGTGCGCTGTCTCAACGCCTACCTGCTCAGCCGGGGCGGGCAGCGCGGCCTGCCGACGCCACAAGCGTTGCTCTACCTAAAAAAGGCCGATACCGAACAGCCTTACACGGCCTACAACGCCGCCTACGAGGAGTGGAACGAGGAAAAGCGGCGCGAGATCGAGCAGGAAGCGGAAGATCAGCTTAAGCGGCTCAGTTCGCCCTACTGCACGGTGAGCGACAAAGAGATCATGAGATTGACTCTGGCACCCGGTCGGGTCACGGTGCATGTCCAGCGCGACCGCGCCTTGGGCCGCGCAACCGATCTTCCGGGACGCGGCGCGATCTTCCAGTACGAGGCGTTGGCCGAAGATCAGTGGTTTGCCAGTGCGCTGCTGATCGAGCAGCCCGACGATCTGGCCTTGATGCAGCAGTTGTTGCAAAACAAAGAGGCTTGGCTCGGGCGCTCACGCAGCGCGAACTATGGCCGGGTGCGGATTGAAGTAGATAAGCCGGTATCTCACTGGCGCGAGATCGGGGATGCCGAACTGGAGCTTGTCGTCGCCGATCATCCGCTCGCGATTACCCTGCTCAGCGATGTGCTGCTGCGCGACATCTTTGGCGTGCCGGTGTCCAGTCTGGCCGAGCAGCCACTCGTGGAAGACCGCATTGATGACCGCATCCTTTCGGCCTACCTGGGTTTCACGGTGCAGATTGACTTGGCGCGTAGTTTCAGCGCGGCGACGCTGGCGGCTGGCTTCAACCAGACCTGGCGGCTGCCGCTGCCCCAGCAACCGGCGATCAAGGCGGGTAGTCACTTCATTGTGTATCCGCGTGAGGCGATGAGTGTGGAGCAGTTGCGCCGCCTGGAGCAGCGCGGGATTGGTGAGCGCCGCGCCGAGGGCTACGGGCGGATCGCCTTCCAGTGGCTTGATCAAGCTAAGTACGTTGTTAACAAGCAGGATAAACCATATAGCGAGAAGCTAAAGCTCGCCCCGCTCTCGGCCACGGGCAGAGCCGCCGCCCAGCGTATGGCCCTGCATCTGCTTGAGCAGAGGATTGACCTGGAGATAGCTAGGTATGTGCGCGATCAGGTGATTGATGCAAAGATGACCAACCTCCCGCACAACAGCCAGCTTGGCCGACTGCGGGCGCTCGCCCGTGAGGCTGGCCAGCGCGACGATCTCGGCGTGATCAGCGTCGGCATTCAGCAGTTCAAAGGTGATGCGCTCCGTCAGCTTGAGCGCGCTCAATTGCATACCCGCTCGCTCTACCAGTGGCTCCAAGATGCGACCCGGCCTAATGCGGTTTGGGGTGAGCGTGGGCTAAATCTGCACCCCGAGCGTTGGCCTTCAGTGGCAGGTGTGCAAACAGAACCTACGTCCGATCTAACCACCCGCACCACCTTGCGCCTGATCGAGGCGGTGCTGACCGGCCTGCACCGCAAGCAGCGCCAGAGCAAAGAGGAGCCACAGGATGCGTAACTGGGATGACTCACGCAAGATCACGACGCGCCTGGTGATCACCGGCGACTTGGTGCTGACCACGCCCGCCCATATGGGTAACGGCGAGCGTGGTGAGGCGGTTGATCTGGTACTCCAGCGCGATCCACTGGATGGGAGTCCACTACTACCCGGCACGTCTATCGCCGGTGCGCTGCGAGCTTACCTCCAGGCTCACCAGTATGGCTATCGGGTGGTCGAGAAAGTCGAGGTCGTAAAGCCGAAAGGTCAGCTTGAATCACTCGCCCAGCGGCTCTTCGGCGGGACAAAGGGCGACCCGCACGGCAATCAAAGCCCGCTGATCGTTGATGACGCGCTCGCCAACCAGCCGGTGGTCGAGATTCGCGACGGCGTCGGGATAGACCCCAAACGGCGGGTCGCCAGCGACAAGATCAAATACGACCTGGAGCTACTGCCGCCGGAGACAATCTTCCCACTGCGCTTTGAGTTGCTCGTGTCCGAAGGTGACAGTGGGATCGAGCAAGCACTCGCTCTTGCACTTCGCGGGTTTGAGCAGGGCGAGATTCACATTGGCGCTCGCCGCTCGCGTGGCTTTGGGCGCTGCTGTGTCGAGGGCTGGCGGCTCACCCGCTACAACGTGCATGAGCCGAACGATCTGCTGGCTTGGCTACGCGCCGACCTTGATCCGCCGCCAGAGACGCCGCTGAGCAAGATGAGCGAACTGCTGGACGTTCCCACAACGGCGGATAAGCGTGATGCGGTGCAACTGACCGCAACCTTTGAACTAGCCAGCCCGCTCCTGATCCGATCTGAGCAGCCACTTCGCGCCGCCGATGGTGCGTTGCTGGTGGGCGATACGCAGCCCGATATGATCCACCTGGTGAACGCCAAAGGCCAGCCGGTGCTACCAGGAACGAGTCTTGCTGGCGCGCTGCGAGCGCGTGCCGGGCGCATCTTGCGCATGTTTCATGATGATGTGCAGGTGACGAAGCAGTTGAAGTCGCTGTTCGGTTGGACGCCCCACGGCGAGCAGGGTACGCCATGTGCCAGTCGCTTGCTGGTTGAGGAAGTCGTCATCAAGGAAGCACGCACGCTGGTGCAGAGCCACGTGGGCATTGATCGCTTTACCGGCGGTGCGCTCGACACCGCACTTTTCCACGAGGCACCTTGCATAGCTGGCCGAGTGCGGACAACAATCACGATGTAGGACTTACGCAGTTGCCCGCTTGTGAGCCATTCCTGCCTGTGGGAAGCCAGCCAAGACCGCGCTGGGGTCGGTCAGAAACTGTCGTATGGCAGGACGGATGATGTCCATCTTGGTGGTAAAGCGCGATGCGCCGACGT
>CAIXLU010000507.1 GCA_903920315.1 uncultured Oscillochloris sp. | reverse complement strand
CGCCCGTAACGCCTCGCGCAGTTCCGGGTCAGTGATTGTGTCCGCGTGCTTCGTGGCCCATTCGATTTCGTGATGCGCGATGCTGGCGGCGTACATCCGTACATAGATCGTGTCGTGTCGCCAGTCTTCTCGGAGTCCCTCGGGCAGCGACTCGATAAAGGGCGCGGCGGCGATGCAGTCCAGGCGGATGAGACAGGCACGGGCCGATGCTGTGATCTCCTCGGGGGTGAAGGCGGCGGCGTGGGCGGCAGCCTGGGCAATAATCGCACGCGGGGAGATGGCCGCGTACTCGGCATCGGTGGGCGCGGTCGGCGCAATCGTCGCCGTTGCGGGTGAGGCGACGGGAAAGAAGGGGCTGTCAGAGACAATCTTGCTCATCTGGCGGAGGCTCTGCCAGCGCGTACCATCGCCGATCCCCGGAGGGGGAAGCAGCTCGTAGAGCCAGAGCGGTGTCCCGTTTAGCCCTTCGGCGACGAGTCTCGTCTGGCCGGTGAACTCCCAGCCTCGTGCCATCAGATCGTTCAGGGTTTCCTGGGCAAGCGGGGGAGCAGGGGCGACGTATTCTGCTTCGTAGGCGTCCAGCGGCTCTTCATCCATCTCCTCGGCCTCGCGGCGCACCGGGGGCGGCACGGGCTTCTTAGCGGGCGCGTGCGCAGCCACGATGGCCTTGGCCTCGGTATGGCTGATGCGCTCGCCCGCTTCGGCCCGTTCGAGGGCTTCGGCGCGGGCTTCGTCGGGGGTGGAGGGGGAAGCCAGGAGGTAGAGGACGCTGGCTGAAAGTTCCGCAAATTGCGGAACTTTCCCGAAGCGCTGGGCGACATTGATAAAGCGACCTGCGGTATCTGCACTCCAATCGAACTCGGCTTTCAGCCACGCCCCAAATCCGTTTCCACTGCGCTGATACTGAAGATGCTCCTTGACTTCAATCAACCGCTCGCCTATCTCGAAAATATCCTGAGCCGAACGACGGATGCGATCCTTGATCTCGATAGTGCGTTGAGCAACCACGATCCGCGCCTCGGTGTCGAGGGTGGTATAGTCGAATGCCATCACGATCTGTTCCATACAGCCTCCGTTGTGGTGTGTGACCGCCAGGGCGTGTGTGCGCTCTGGCGGTCGCGTGTTCCCTGCCTAGCCCTGCCCTGCCCAACCCATCTGAGCCGTGCCGTGCCGAACCATGTATGCCTTTCGGCATTGGTGCCCCGTTTACCGACCGGGGCGCGTCCCTTGCCTAGCCGAGCCGTGCCTCGCCCGACCCCGCCAGACCTAGCCCAACCATGCCACGCCGTGCCGTGCCAAGCCTTGCCAATGGTGCCCGGTTACTCTCCACCGGGCGAAGTACCCAGCCTTGCCTTGCCTCGCCCTGCCGCGCCCTGCCTCGCCGAGCCGGGGCATGCCCAGCCACGTTCGCCTTTCAGCGATGGTGCTCACAGATAGACCGCTGTGAGCGCCGGTATCCTTGCCTTGCCCTGCCCTGCCGAGCCATGCCCCACCCGACCAGGGCGAGCCATGCCGAACCTCGTCCCCTTGCGGGGATGGTGCCAACGGATGACGCACCGTTGGCGCTGCGTGCCGTCCTAATCGAGCGAGGGCAGTTGTGCCGGTTCGTGGGTGAACATGCGCCCCAACGATGCCGCACGCGCCAGGAGATCGGCATTCTCGCGGCGCTGTTCATCGGTCATCTGCTCCAGAGCCACGAAGGTGAGGCGGCGGCGTAGGTTGCGCATGGCCTTGCGTACCTCGTGCATCTCATCATCGGTGGCGCGGCGGCTGGCTTCGGCGGGGGTGACGATTTCATAGCCGTAGCCGCGCACGCTGCATAGGTCTTGCCGGTGTTCTTCCAACAGCGCACGCCGGAAGCTCTCGAACTGGCCCAGGAACTTGAGGCGGATAGACTCCGCCTCCTTCACGGTCATCTCGTCGCGCACTGGCTCTAAGCGGAAAGCCTCATAAAACCACTCGTGAGGAATGGTGTCGCCCCAGGTAAATCCGCTGGAGGGCCACTGCTTCAACGCTTCCCGCCACGCGGGGTACAGGTCAAGGTCGTTGACGGTGAGGGTATCGCTCATGGTGTCACATCCCACTGAGTCACGGAGAACCGACCGAACCGCTGGTTGTAGTCACCCAACCCGATACGCCTCCCCGCGTCATCCAGGGCTTGCCGAATGCCGTCCGGGTCAATGACATCGTTGTAGTAGCCAAGCGTGAAAGCCAGCGACCATTCCCGAAACATCGGGCGGCACCGCATCGTGGTTGAGGTGCCCCCGATCTTGACGCCGCGCACATCGCGATACTCGTCCAGATCCCACAACGCCTCTGCGGTACGAGGGCCAGGGTAGCGGAGCGCAACCCGATCCTCGATACAGGTCATCCCTTGCCGGATCTGCGTGCCACGCTTCTTGATTTTGCCTCCCTCCCAAATGCAGCCTTCGATGTTGATGCCGGGGATGTACACGCCGATCTTCTTGTCGAAGTACAGCCCGCCCATAAACTCAATCCGCATAATCTCAATGTGGTCTTCGTCGGTCTTCTGGCGCTTGGACGTGACTTTCTTCAACGCCTTCGTCCACGGGTTCAGCGGATCGGCCATCTGGCCGTTGTGCATCAAGAGGGGGCGGTCGCCCGTAATTTCTACCGTGATGGTACTCATATGTTCCTGTACTTTCCGTGTGTGGTGCGTATTTATCGCATCGCTCCAATGGCGCACAACAACTCGTCGGCGGTTGTGACCACGAGCGGCGGGCACCCGGCCAGGGTCAGCCGCTCGATAGTCTCGCGCTCTTTGGGGGTGAGGGCGTTCCGCTCGCTGGGCATCTTGATCTCGACCAAATGCAGGCGACCCCGGAAGGCGACCAGGGCATCAAGGCAGCCGGGCAGGGCGTGAGTGTCGAGAATCTGCGCTCCTACGTCGGCAGCGGCTTGGAGGACGCGGGCGTGGTTGCGGTCTACGCGGGCGGCACGGCGCATGGCTCGCTCCTGATACGCACATACTGAAACCGCAGCCGCAGCCAGTGCCGCCGGAGGGTGGTGGCCTTCTGCGGATCCGGTTCCCCTTCGACGCGGGCGATCAGATCCGCCAGATGCTCTAGCCGACGCTCCAGGGCCGGGAGTATCGGGCGAGGCGGTGGGGGCGGGGGAAGGGGCAGGGCCACGCGGAGGCCATCATCGGTGGCGAGGGGGGTGTCCAGCGCGACGGAGCAGCGCCTACAGATGCCGGGTCGCTTGAGGCTTTCCTCTCCGGGCCAGCCGCAGCGCGGGCAGGTGAAGGCGCTGGCCATCTGCGTCCGGATCTCGCCCACGAATGCCTTGCGCACCTTGAATTGCTGCGAGAGAACCCGGTTGGTGAGCCGAGGGTTGGCGAGCAGTGCGGCGCGGATGAGGTCAACGGTGGGGATGGAGATGGTGTCGATGTTGGTCATCACACGCTCCGTTGCTCGGCCTGCGCCGGTGTCTCATCCTGCGCCAGCAGCCCGATCATCCCGGCCTGCTGCTCCTGGAGGTCGCTAATGATCGCGCTCTGCGCATCGGTCAGCGCGGTGAGGCGCTCGATAACGGTGTGGCGCTGGCCCAGGGCGGTGACGAGGCGCTCGATGGTGTCGTGGGCCGTGGCCAGCCGACCGGGCCAGGAGTGCGGCCACTCGGGCCATTCGCAGACCATTCCCCAGCGACCCTCGGGGCTGGCCTTCTCGACCACGATGCGGGCGCGGTAACGGGTGTTATCCTCGTCGGTGAAGATGATGGCGTGGTGTTCCGGGGTGATCATCGATCCCTCCAGGTGTAGTCTCCCAGGGCCGGGTCGGGCGAACAGAGTGACTCGCGGCCCCCAGCGGCAATCAGCGCCCGCAACCGGCGCTTCTCGGCGTAGGCGG
>CAIXLU010000506.1 GCA_903920315.1 uncultured Oscillochloris sp. | reverse complement strand
GCAGAATTCGCCCGCAGCGGGCAGCACAATGAGGAGCGTGGCTATGGCCGCGCTCCTCATTGGCGTCGGCAATATCGCCAGCCGCGCCCTCGGACTCATCCGCGAGCCGATCATCGCCTACTATTTCGGGCGCGGTGCCGCTACCGACGCCTTTACCCTGGCCTGGACGGTGCCTAACACGGTGTACGACATGCTGATCAACGGGGCGGTCAGCGCGGCCCTGGTGCCGGTGTTCAGTGAGTATGCCGAGGGCGACCAAGATGAGTTTTGGCGGGTGGTCTCGGGGGTGATCAGTATCGCCCTGGCTACCCTGACGCTCCTGACCGCCCTGGTGGTCTGGCAGGCTCCGGCAGTGGTGCGCCTGCTGGTTCAGCCCGGCCAGGAGGGTCTACGTGAGCAGACGACGGCATTGGTGCGCCTGCTGATGCCTGCCGTGCTGCTGATGGGTATCTCGGGCCTGACCACGGCCATTCTCCACGCCCGACGGAAGTTCCTGCTGCCGGCTTTTGTGGGGGCCACCTTTAACACCGGCATGATTGCGGGAATCGTCCTGCTCCACACTCGGCTCGATGTGAGCAGTTTGGCCGCCGGTGCGATGATCGGTGCGGTGGGCCAAGTAATCCTCCAGATACCCGGCCTACGCGGTGCCCGTCTGCGCCCCAGCTTCAGCCTGGAACACCCAGCGGTGCGGCGCATCCTGCGGCTCTACGCCCCGGTGGCTCTCGGCATCGGATTCTCGATCATCGGCACCCTGATTGACCGCTGGCTGGCCTCGGGGTTGCCTACAGCGCCCACCACGATGCGCTACGCCACTACTCTTATTCAGTTCCCGCTCGGCCTGGTGGCCTCGGCGGTTGCGCTAGCGGTATTGCCAACCCTCTCACGGCAGAGCGCCGCTGGAGACGAGGGAGCCTTCCGGGCCACCCTGGCGATGGGCCTCAAGGTGGTTCTTCTGCTGATCCTCCCGGCCACCGCCGGGTTGCTGGCTCTCGCCGAACCCATCACGCGCCTGCTCTTCGAGCGCGGAGCCTTCGGCAGCGCGGACTCCGCCGCCACGGCGATGGCCTTGCGCTTTTACCTGCCTGGTCTGCCCGCCGCCGCCATTGATCAGGTGCTGATCTTCGCGTTCTACTCGCGCAAGAACACCCTCACGCCGAACCTGATCCAGGGAGCGGCGATTAGTTTCTACCTGCTGACTGCCCTGCCCCTGCTGGCATTCACCCACCTCGGATTTCTCGCCCTAGTACTTGGCAACTCGGCCCAGTGGGTTGGCCACGCCCTGATCGCCGCATGGCTCCTCTCCCGCGCCGTGCCGATGGGTGGCCAGCGTCTCGGCGAAGCAACCGCCAAGGGAATCCTGGCCAGCCTAGCTATGGCCGCTGCCGTAGCCGGGGCCGTAGCCTTCCTCAGCGGCGCACCCGTTCTGCTTCAGGTGGTTCTTGCCGGTGGACTCGGCGGACTGCTCTACCTTAGTGCATGCGCCGCCCTGCGTGTTGAGGCTCTTGACTTCTTCCTCAGCGCCCTGCGCACGCGCTTTGCGCGGTGATCGGCTATCGGCTATCGGCTATCGGCTATTTTCACATCAGCTTGACGCCCCATAGCGCAGCATGCCATAATGGGCATACAGAACGCTTCTTAACGCCCGACCCGCCCCCGCCACATTCTCATTGTGACGTAGCCGATGTGCGCTGACCCTACACCCGGCCAGATAACCATGCGATTCGTACATAACACCCGATGAAAATGGCCACTGATGTCCGGCTATCGGCTATCGGCTATCGCCTATCGCCTATTTTTACGTTAGCAATATAGATGTGATCCCGATGCAGCAGAAAGTCCTCGATGGCCGCTACGAACTCGATCATAAGATCGGCGAAGGCGGCATGGCTCGCGTCTACTCCGGTCGCGATCTGCGGCTAAATCGCCGTGTCGCAATTAAGATCCCGCACCGTCACGTTAGTGGCGACCCCGATTTCCTCAACAGGTTCCGCCATGAGGCGCAGGCTGCTGCGATCCTCGGCCACCCGAACATTGTTGATGTCTACGATGTTGGTCAGGATGGCGACATCCACTATATTGTGATGGAGTATGTT
>CAIXLU010000505.1 GCA_903920315.1 uncultured Oscillochloris sp. | reverse complement strand
TCCCCTCAGCACCGCTCTTACTGAAACCGGCGTCTCCTTTGGCACGGTGGACTATATTGCGCCGGAGCAGGCCCAGGGTCGCCCCGCCACCCCCCAATCCGACATCTACGCCCTTGGGGTGGTACTTTACGAGATGCTCACAGCCGCGCTGCCCTTTAAGGGCGATAATGCCGTGGCTGTGGCGATGAAGCACGTCACTGAGGAACCGCCATCGCCACGGCGGATCAATCCGCAGATTCCTGCCTCGCTTGAGGCGCTCGTCCTGCGTGCGATGGATAAAGATCCTGCTCGCCGCCCGCGCAGCGCGTTGGAGTTTTCACAGCTTCTCACCAATTACGCTCAGGTTTCACAGCAAGAGACGCTGGTGAACCCGGCTCTCGGCAATGAACGGTCAGCCCAGCGCGGTCAGGCCAACCCGCCACCAACGCAGCGCCAGAATGGTGGTGGAGGCAATGGAGCTAATGGTAGTGGTGCAACCGGACGAATCAGCATCCCTCCGCCCCGACATACCCCGGCCCGCGCTCCGCGCCAGGAGGGTCTGGGCTGCGGAATTTTCCTCGTCGGGATGCTCGTCCTGGCGGGCGTACTCGGCGTGGTGCTGCTCTTTGGCACTGGCACCCTCAATGGTCTTTTCGGTAGCCTGAACGGTGGCACGCGGCCAACGACAGGTGTTATTCAGCCCGGCGACCCCACCCCTACTGATGAGCCCAGCACCACTCCTGAACAACGGGTGAGCGTACCCGTCCTGGTAGGCAGCAGCGATGGTGCGGCCCAGGAGATACTGCGCAAGCTCCAGCTTGTGCCGGCCCCGCAGGGTGAGCATAGCCCGACCGTGAGCCAGGGTCTTGTGATCAGCCAGATCGTGCCGCCCGGCGAACTGCTGGAACCCGGCACGTCAGTGAGCTACACTGTCAGCCTGGGGCCGAACCTTGTGACCGTGCCCGATGTTACCAATGTTCGCGCTGAGACGGCCCGCTCGCAACTGGCTGCCCTGGGGCTTCAGGTTACGGTGAACGAGGAGCCAAACACAAGCGTGGACGCCGGCTTTGTGATTGCCCAATCACCCAGCGCCAATCTACGCCTCGCCCAGGGCGAGACAGTGACGATCCGGGTGAGCCAGGGCAATGTGATACGCTTCCCCGACGTGATTGGCAAAACCCGCGCCGAGGCTGAGGCGAAGATCGCGGCGACGCCGGGACTCACTCTGGGTTACGTCGATCCGCAGGGACGAGATCGGCTCTCCAACTTCGACGCATATGCGCCGGGCCAGGTGGTGAGCGCACAGATCCAGGGCGGATCAGGTCTCAACAATGGAGATCTCGTTCCTTACGGCAGCAACATTATCCTCGGGGTGCGGGCGGAAAATTGACATAATGACCAACCCTTCACCCCCACCATTCCTTCCCGCTCTCCAAACCTTCGCCGCCGATACAACGAGTAAGTTTGCCCAGCATCTCACGGCCAACCCTGAAGATCAGCTCAAGGGGCCGGTGAGTGCGGCGGTGAAGGCTGCGGGTGTCGCGCTCGGCGGGATGAAGGTTGAGGTTGTTACTGAAATCCAGGTGGCGGAAGTACACGGTCGCCCCGATATGGGGGTGACGGTGGGTGGTTTGCTGGCGGGTTATATTGAGTTGAAGGCTCCGGGTAAGGGCGGGAATCCGGAGAAACTCACGGGCGAGGATAAGGTTCAGTGGGAGAAGTTTAAGAATCTGCCCAACCTGATCTATACGGACGGGAATGAGTGGGCGCTCTACCGCAGTGGTACGCTGGTTGGGAAGCGTATTCGTTTGGTTGGTGATGTCACGGAGGATGGCGCAAAAGCGGTGAATGCCGAGAACGCGGCCTCGCTCACAGAAATCTTCCGCGATTTCCTGGGCTGGCAGCCGATCACCCCTACCACCCCGCGTGGCCTTGCCGATCTGCTTGCTCCGCTCTGTCGTCTGTTACGTGAAGAGGTTGTCGCCGCCCTGAAAAACCCCGCGTCGAGTCTGTCGAGTTTGGCGAATGACTGGCGGGCTTACTTTTTCCCCCAGGCCGACGATCCACAGTTTGCCGATGCCTATGCGCAAACCTTCACCTACGCTCTACTGTTGGCTCGTGTCTCGGGTGCGAGCGATCTCTCGATCACGCAGGCTGTCAAGACCATCCGCCCTGGACATCGGCTGCTGGCCGATACGCTCAAAACCCTCGATAATCAGGATGCTCGTGATGAGATCGCCGTGCCGCTTCACCTGCTGGAGCGGGTGATCACCGCTGTTGATGCGAGCATTTTTACACAGCAGCGGGGCGATCCCTGGCTCTATTTCTACGAAGATTTCCTGGCTGCCTACGACCCGAAGATGCGCAATGATCGCGGTGTTTACTATACGCCGCTGGAGGTAGTGCGCTGTCAAGTACGGCTGGTGGCCGAGTTGCTGGAAGATCGCTTCGACAAGGAGTTCTCCTTCGTTGATGAGGATGTGATCACCCTTGACCCAGCTACCGGCACCGGCACGTATATCCTGGCGGCCATGCAGCATGGGCTAGATCAGATCGCGGCAGTGAAGGGCAAAGGCAAGCGCGCCTCTGCCGCCACCACCGCCGCCAACAATATGCACGCCTTCGAGCTACTGGTTGGCCCGTATGCGGTGGCGCACCTGCGCCTGACGCAGCAGGTTGTCTCCGAAGGCGGTACGTTGCCCGCCGATGGGGTGCATGTCTATCTGGCTGACACCCTGGAGTCGCCGAACGCCAAGCCGAAGGATTATTTGCCGCTGCCCTATAAGCAGTTTGGCGAAGAGCAGCTTCGCGCCCAGAAGATCAAGCGCGATACGGCGGTGCTGGTGTGTATGGGCAATCCGCCTTACGACCGGCAGACGATTGACCCTGACGACCCTTCGCAGCAGCGCAAGGGCGGCTGGGTGCGCTTTGGCGATCCCGCTCAAGGGAATGTGAAGCACGCAATCCTTGATGATTTTCTGGCTCCGCTCCATGCCAGTGGTCAGGGTGTCCATGCCAAGAACCTCTATAACGACTATGTGTACTTCTG
>CAIXLU010000504.1 GCA_903920315.1 uncultured Oscillochloris sp. | reverse complement strand
GCGGTGAAAGATTACGCAGGTGCGGTGAAAGATTACGCAGGTGCGGTGAAAGATTACGCAGGTGCGGGGCGCACACCGCCGCAACGAAAATGGCTGCTCATGCCCGACTATCGGTTATCGGCTATCGGCTATCGGCTATTTTCACGTTTAGTTAGCCGACTAACTCCAGACGGATCTGCTTCCCAAGACTTTGCGCGGCTCTTTGGATAGAGTCACAGACAGCCCGAAGGCCGGGGCTACCCCTCAGGATAACCTCGGCCCTCGTCATTACAACGCCAGATTGTGTGGAGCCAATGGAGAGGCTCGAACTCTCGACCTGCTGTTTACGAAACAGCTGCTCTACCAACTGAGCTACATTGGCACAATGCGCCGCATTGTAGCGGAAAGGGCCGAGGCTGTCAAGAGCAGTCCAGTATGCTATAATTTTTGTCTCTATCATGCAGCGGGGCAACTGCCTCCTTTGGGAGATTATCTGTGCTAGAGGAGTCGCGTATCCTCTTCAATTTTCCTACGACGGACGCACGCCAGGTCCATGATGGCGATGCCGCCGACCGGGTGATGATTGTCTTGCCTCTGAGCGATACGGTCCTCTTTCCGCATATGCTCGCCCCCATCTTCGTCACCGATCCGGTATCGAGCCGTGCGATTGAGCAGGCTCTCGCCGATGACCGCATCGTCCTGGCGATCCTTCAGCGCGAGCTTGATTTTGATGGCCCGCGACTCAGTGACCTCTACAGTGTTGGCGTTGAGGCCAGCATCCAGCGCGTGCGGAAGATGCCCGATGGCAGTACGTCGGTGGTGATCGCTGGTCGCCAGCGGATGCGTGTGATTGAGCCGGTGGATGAGCAACCTCTCTTGCGCGTGCGTGCGATCCCCCTCCATGTCGAGGAGGATCGGACGATTGCGGTTGAGGCGATGATGCGCGCTGTCCTGTCGCTCTATGAGAAGGTTGTGAAGCTCTCGCGCACGCTTCCCGACGATGCCTATATTACGGCGATGAATGTTGATACGCCGGGTGGCCTCGCGGATATGATTGCGTCTACGCTGCCGACGAGTACGATCAACCGCCAGCAGATCCTTGAGACGATTGATCCTGAGGAGCGTCTGCATCGTGTTGTTGCGCTGCTTACCCAGGAACTTGATCTGCTGGAACTTGAGAATCGCATCCAGAGCCAGGTTCAGAAGGAGGTTGACCGCAGCCAGCGTGAGCTGTTCCTGCGCGAGCAGTTGAAGATCATCCAACGTGAGTTGGGACAGGACGACTTGGCTCATCGTGAGATGAACGATCTGCGCTCCCGTCTTGCCGCTGCAGGTCTTACGGAGCGCGCCCGCGCCCGCGCCGATGATGAGCTTGTTCGCCTGGAACTGATGCCGCCTATGGCCCCTGAGTACGCGATGCTCCGCTCCTACCTCGATTGGATCGCGAACTTGCCCTGGGCGTCTCTGAGCGATGACCATATGGATCTGCGCGCTGCCGCGAAGATTCTTGATCAGAATCACTTTGGGCTGACGAAGGTGAAGGAGCGCATTCTTGAGTTTATTGCGGTGCGCCAGCTTGTCGGCCCTGGCCAGAAGTCGCCCATCCTCTGTTTTGTTGGCCCGCCCGGCGTCGGCAAGACCAGCCTCGGCCAGAGTATTGCGGAGGTGCTGGGCCGCCGCTTTGTGCGCCTCGCCCTTGGCGGGGTTCACGATGAGGCGGAGATCCGTGGCCATCGCCGTACCTATATCGGCGCGATGCCGGGCCGGATCATCCAGCGCATGAAGGAGGCTGGCACGCTGAATCCGGTGTTTATGCTCGATGAGGTTGATAAGCTCGGCGCTGATTTTCGCGGCGACCCATCCTCGGCGCTGCTGGAGGTGCTTGACCCTGAGCAGAATCATACGTTCAGCGACCATTATTTGGATGTACCCTTCGATCTGAGCCGGACGCTGTTTATCGCCACGGCCAATATCTCTGAGGATATTCCTGACCCGCTCCTTGACCGTATGGAGGTGATTGAGCTGCCGGGGTACACCGAGGAGGAGAAACTCCAGATCGCTCGCCGCTTCCTTGTGCCTAAGCAGATTACGGCGCACGGGTTAACGCCGAAGGGTCTGCGCTTCCCTGATGCGGCGCTCAAAGCGATTGTCCGGGGCTATACCTACGAAGCCGGGGTGCGTAATCTGGAGCGCGAGATCGGCGCGATCTGTCGTAAGGTGGCCCGCCGCGTTGCGGAGGGGCGTCCGCACCCGCAGATGATCACGCCGCGTACAATTGAGCGTCTGCTCGGCCCGCCCCGCTTTGAGATCAGTGTCGCTGAGGAGTATGATCAGATCGGTGTGGCGACGGCCATGGTCTATACGGGCAATGGCGGCGATACGATGCCGGTTGAGGTTTCGCTGATGGACGGTAAAGGGGGGATGACCCTCACCGGCCAGCTTGGCGACATTATGCAGGAATCGGCGCATGCCGCCCTCTCGTATATCCGCACTCATGCCGCCGACCTCGGCATTGATGGCAGGCGCTTTGAGAAGATTGATATTCACCTGCACGTGCCCGAGGGTGCTACGCCTAAGGAGGGGCCGTCGGCGGGGATTACGATTGCTACGGCGCTTATCTCGGCCCTGACCGACCGTGCGGTGCGTCACGATGTTGCGATGACGGGCGAGATGACCTTGCGCGGGCGGGTGCTGCCCATCGGTGGGGTGAAGGAGAAGGTGTTCGGTGCCTATCGCTCCGGGGTGCGCGTGGTGATCTTGCCCAAAAAGAACCAGCGGGATCTGATCGAGATCCCGCTGGTGGTGCGCCAAAAGCTCACATTCTTCTTCGTCAGCCAGATCGAGGAAGTCCTCGATCTCGTCCTCAGCCCGCTCCCACCCAAGCCGAAACCGAAGCGCCGGGTGACGAGAGGATCGTTCTAGGTTTACGGCCAATACTTTTCAGATAAGCCGTCAGATGCCGACCACGAAGAGGTCACGAATACGCGAATAAGGCTCTGCACCGGGCTATTCGTATATTCGCGTCCTAT
>CAIXLU010000503.1 GCA_903920315.1 uncultured Oscillochloris sp. | reverse complement strand
GGCTTCGTGGATTGTAGCCGAGGGCTTTAGCCCCACGGCGATGCGGTGCCGGGACAAAACACCCTATCACACTGAACGAAGTAAAGCGTCCCGATGTGACAATGCACATCGGGACGCTTTACTTTGCTCTGCGTGACTGCGTTCGACCTGAAACCTGAAACCTCGCACCTGAAACCTTGTCCTACAGATCAATCTCGCAGGTACCGGAGGAGCAGGCGAGTTCCTGGGCCGCGTTGGTGAGATCCTCCTCCTCATAGCGGTAGATCTTCGAGAAGTCAATCTCTGGGAAGGAGGCCGCAAGCCGCTCGTACTCCTCGCGGGTGATCTCGACGTAGGGCATGTTGTCGTACTTCGCATCGAAGGTCGGCAGGAAGGATAGCCCGCCGATCTGGTCGCGGTGCTCCCAGACCCACTTCATCAGGTCAATCACCTCGTCGGGACGGTAGGTGATCGTGCAGTTGTGGGTCAGAATATTACCCTCCAGCGTGAAGTATGGCTCGGCCTCCTGCACTTCCATGCAGTAGACTGGCTCACGCTTACCCGTATTGCGAACCGAAGCCACCTTCCAGTACTTTGCAAACTTGGCCGGTGAGAATCGCTCACGCTTGCCTTCAAGCAGGAAGAAGTCAACGTCGAGGGATTCCTTCACCAGCGCGAGCGTATACCAGGTGAGCGGCGCAAAACCGCTCTCGGAAAAATGCTCGCCGATGTCGGTGGGCGTCGCCAGTCCGGCACGTGGCGCAATGGTCTGTAACCATGCCAGGGCGTCGCGATTCACACTGGAGATCGTGATCGTACCGCCAATATGCCCGTCGGCGGCAAACCAGCCTGCGATAAAACCGCGCAGATATTCAGAGCTCTCATCCGCTGCGGGAAGCGTCTTCCAGTGTTCCGGCAAGCCGAAGAACTGGATCTGCTGCCGATCCTCCCGGACATTCGGTTTGAAGCCAGCCTCAGCAAAAAGCGGCGCTAACGCTCGGCTATCAACACCGTTCGGGTCGTTGCAGAGCGCAATCGAACAGTAGCGGGTGCGGCCCTCGTGGCCGCTTGATCGCGTCCCATCGCCAAACGTAATACCGTGGAGGATACCCTCAAGATCAAGCGTGATCTGCTCGCGAGGATTCACCGTAAACAGCTTGTAGTTGCGCGAGCCGACGGGTAGCTGACTGGTCTGGACAAGTTCTAATGCGCTGTCCCGAAACCGGCGGATTGGCGATGTAATCGGCCACATGTGATCCTTCGTTGTGCGGATGGTTTGCTGGATGCCGCAGCGCTCAACCACAAGCTCCCAGATCTCCTGCTCACCCATGCTGTGGAAGGTAGCCTGCACCCACTGTCCCTCTTTGCCCAGCACCAGCGGTGTGCGGGTCGGGTCGCCCCCGATATAATCTTCCATCTGGTGGAAGCTCATCAGGCCACGGTCGGTGATGACGCGAGTGTCGCCCGTGAAGCACGAAGGATTGTGTTCTGTCCAGTAGGTCTTGTTCTGTAGCCAAAACTCGCACTGGATAATCGCTGTGCGATCCTGGCGCGTGATCGCGCTGTCGGGTGACTTCACCGGGAAGTGGATGACCCAGGTATTCGCGTTCTCTGGGGTCTGCCCGTTCTCAGGATCCATAGGCACGCTGGCGTCGCGTAGCACCTTAAAGATCGGCGAGTGGGCGGCGACGCGCACGTTGCGGATGTAGTAGGGCGACCAGCGCGAGTGTAGCCCTGAGGAGCAATTTAATAACTGCGAAGAATTTCCACTCGGTTTCACCGTTGTGATCGCCGCTGCGGCGTTGACCCCGAGCGCATGCGCGGTCGCCTGGTTCACCGCAATAGCGATGCCCCGCAATCGCTCCTTAACCCCGGCGTCCTGCGCGATGGGGCTGTCCATCTGTCCGGTAATATCCACCCCGAGGAGTCGCTCCTCTTCGCAGTTGCGCTGCCACTGCGGGCGCAGGCCCGGAAAGTGGGTGGCGAGTGACTGGATCGTCCCGATGATTGCCGCGACTTCCACCTTCTCACGCAGGCTCTCGAAGGTATCCTCGTGGCGAGCAACCGCCGCAGAGAGGTTGCAGAACTGCCAGGGGCGTAAGACAATTTCGCCGCACTGCCAAGAAAGGACGTAAGCCATCTCAGCGCGGTTCTTTGTATCGAATCGCTCAGTGCCTATTGAGAAGAAGGTGTGCGTCTCGTCAACCGTGCCCGTATAGACATCCTCATCGCCATCAGACTCGACCGCGACAACCCGATGATTCGTTGCGAGTGACTCTGTCTGAAGATCGCGCCAATTGCGGAACGGGCTGCTGGAACGGGCTATCTCCGATGAGACTTGATGCTCCTTGCACGCCGCCACCCACTCCTGCTTATTCGGATGGCGTCCGAGGGCAAAGATAAGATCATTGTAAATAGCGACCTGACGCTGGCGCTTGTCAACTTTGGCTTCGGCGTGGGCGTGCTGGAGCAACTGCTGACGCTGCTCGGTGCCGTGCAGCATGTAGTAGAGTTTCTGGCCGCACGATGCCCCGCATGTCGCCTGCTCACGACGGTTAAACCGTACCTCAAAAGGCTGACCGCACACTTCACAGGTGCGCGTGACGTAGGCGCTGCCGTCACGATACTGGATTGGCAATTCCGACTGCTTCACGGCGAGCTTCGCGGAGATCAAACAATGCTCGGACGTGCGAAAGCTGCCGAACTGAACCATACGGTAGCTTCCGGACTGATCATAGGCGACCTTACGCGCCGCCGGAAGCCCGCGCTTCTGGTACGAGAAGACACTCATCGCGATCAGTGCGTCGTTTGGCTGTAGCTCCAGCGTTGTGCGCTCGCCGCCGTTAAGCAGGGCGAAGCGGTGGTTTGCCGTCGCTCGGATGTAGGTACCGTCCGCAAAAGTCACACGGTACACCGGCACCTGTGCGCCGGTCTGGCGCGGGTTGCGCATTGTGCGGATGACCACTTGGCCGTCCTTGACGGTGAATACATCCACATCGCCGCCATCCGCAACAAGGTCGGCCATGCGTACACGACCGCGCCCATCGGCGACAGCAACCCACGTATCACCAGTGACGCACGGATTCGCCCCAAACTCTGCGGCCTGTCGGCGGGCCGGACGCATGACATTGGCGGCCTGACGGTTGAAGATACCCGGCTCGCCGCGACCGGACTGCACCATCTCTAGGAACTGGCTGATAAACTCGGGCTGGGTCAGGCCGCCCTCGGGCCATACCGCCGAGTTATTGGCGTTCCAGCGCTGGCTATTCTCGCGCTCGAAGTCGCCGCTCTTGCTGAGGTGCATCTCGTCGTCGTCGTAATCGAACAGGGAAATCATGGCAGTGTTATGTACGAGGTAGCCCTCAGCGACAAACATGCTGCCGTCACGTACCTCGATATCGTAGGTATGCGCCTCACCACCGGGGCGAACCTCAACGATTCTCACCGGCACATAGTGTGTCGCATCAACCAGAGCAGTGAGTGTAGCGCTATTCATGCACTCATCGCGGCTGCTCGGCCAGAGATTTACGTACTCCTTACGCGGCAGGTCGCGCTTCACCATCCAGCCCGGCACGGTGTAGCCTGACTGCTTGCCCTTCCGCGCAACCCATACGCCACATGCGTGCTTGCCGATCAGTGCAGCAGCGTTCTGGATGGCAAGCGCATCTTTGACCGTCACCATCCAGAGTGGCTTCCAGCCCTCTTTGGTCTCAGGCCGACGCAGACGTATCTCGGCGACAATACCCAGGGTTGCAAGGAGCCTCACAACCTCACGACCGAACGACTCATACACCGTGGAGATGATCGTCACGGGCCGATCAGTGTAGCAGCCATCGCCATCCATCAGACCAGCGATAAACGCCGCTCGCTCATCGGCGGGGGCACGCCAGATCGCCTCAGGCACAGAGAGCGTCGTATTTGGCTGCTTGTACTGGCTCATCCAGCGGGCAACCTGTCGGATGCCGCTTCGGATCTGAACCCACTTGCCTTCCTGGTAAATAATCCGTGCGGTGAGACCGTGATCTTCCATCCACGCCGAGACACGTTCGATCTGATCGATCTCACTCGTGTGACATGCGACGGCGAATTGTGTATTGCCTCCCTTCCCATGCTCATCATAGTCAGTGATCTGTACATACCCATCGGCGAAGAACTTACCGAGGAACCACGCCGTCTCTCCATCCAGTGCTGGCTGTTTCACAAGCGAGCCGCTGTGGTCTGCCTCGCGCTTCTCAGGTAACTGCGCCAGTTCCTGCGTTGTGCCATCAATTGGGTGTGTGATGAACAGCAGCCGATCCTCTGGCGTTAGATCGCGGGCATACTTGAAGGTGTTCCCACCCCATACGTCCGTGAGGACAGCGACGCGATGATGTGGTGTGCAACGGAAGATCGTGCCTGACTCGGTGACAATTTCAACGATCTCCTGAACGCCCTGGTCAACCCAGCCGGTGACTGGCTTGTAGCCCGTCGCCGTCATGACCTGATCACCCTCACGAATTTCCTCAATCGGGATTGCACCGCGTTCACTATGAACACGAGTGCCTTTCGGAAGACAGCGGCGCACCCCGCCAGACACCGCTGCATTCCCCACCGAGCACATAATGTCGTGGGCGTCAACCGAGCGGAGGTAGCTGCCCTGACGGGCCAGGATACGCGAGCGCACGAAGTCGAGCATAACCCGCAGTGGCTCGGGGCCAGAGGCCCGTCCGCCCTTGGTGCGCAGCGGAGCGCCAGCGGAGCGAAGCTGCGACAGATCGAAGCGGATATCCCCGCCCTCAAACCAGGTCTCAAGGCCAACGCGCAGCGCCTGCGCCCAGCCCTCGGCAGAGTCCTCAACGACGAACTGCTTCAGCTCAAGGTTGGTCTGGCGACGGATACGCGGAAAATTTTCGACGTAGCGGCCCTCAACCGAAAAGCCCACGCCGCAGCCGCTCATCGAGATTATCAGCGCCTCAACGAACGAGTCAATGCTCTCGACCGGCTGGTACGAGCAGTTGTAGATCGCAATATTGTTGCGGCGGGCCGCAGCACCGGCCATCGCGAGCATACGCATAGACGGCATGGAGCGCATCTCTAGGATGGTGCGACGGACTCGCTCGTATGTCTCCACCGGCAGCCGTGATCCGGCCAGTTCGTGCAGGAAACTGACGGTGCGATCAACCGTCTCAACCCACGTTTCGCGCCGCCCGAGATCGTAGTTGAAGCGCGCATACTTGTCGAAGAACTGAAATTTCTGGAGCGCCATCGGGAAATACTGGTCGGATTCGGCAAAAGCCTGACGCACGTACTCCGGGACGGGGCGCTCCACCCGCTTCTTGGCATGCTCGGCACGGTAGAGGATGTAGTGCTTGGCGGCCTCAAACTCGCCTGCGGCCTGAAGCACCATCTCAACAATATCTTGGACGCCCTCAACTGTGGGGGGAGCGCCAAGTGACTTTGCGGCGATGATATTGATCACGCGCCGGGAAAGATCTTCAATCGAGGCTTGGGATGTACGATTCAAGCTGGCGAAGCACTTCGTCAACGCTTGCTCAATACGCTCGATGTCGAAGCTAACAATCCGCCCGTCGCGCTTGATGATGGTTGTTGGAATTTCCATGCCAGCCCTATCAATTGCAAGGTATTCACCAGAAGTTCGACCGCCTGCGAAACCGTTCGTTCCTATAGACATGGGACAAGATCCTCCAACGTGTAACCCTAGACGAAACAAAGGAGTCGAGCCTTTAGGCGGCCTTATCCGGCTAAGACAAGGTTTCAGGTGCGAGGTTTCAGGTTTCAGATTGAGCGCATCACGATGCCACATTCCGGCCTGAACTGTAAAGTATCTGCGAACCTTGTCTAAAGCCGTGACTCCACGCAACAACCCCAAGAGGATTGCTATACCAGATCAGGGCTTTTCTTCGGCAATTAGCTCATCGGCGGCGGCAAGCAGGGCGGCGGTGCGTGCGGGGGCGAGGGGCGGCTGTTTACTGTTCAGGTAAATCTCCAGGGCGCGGCGCGGGGTGATGCCTTCGATCAGTTCAGGCTCGGCACCGTAGCGTCGGCGCGAGCTACGCTCGACCGTGATCGTTACGGCGGCGATGACAAAGGCTCCCGCCTGTTCTAAGAGGGCGTGAATCTGCTCCTCGCGCAGCAATGCGGCCTGCTCGCGGGTGGCCTGAATCTCCACCCGCACCACCGCCTGACGCAGATCGTGACGACTAATCAGGGTCGTCACCAGGTCAAGCGGGTCGCTGCTCCCTCGTACATCTTTTTCGATGCTTATGAAGGGACGGGCGGCGAGTTGGTGGAATTGCCAGCGGGCCGCGCCACACTCCAATTCAACGATCACGCAACCCTTAGGCTCGGCCCGTTCGCCAAAGTCCACCCGGTCAAGACTACCGGGATAAACCAACGGGGGCACGGTACCGAGAGCTTGGTGCTTGTGAATATGGCCCATCGCCACATAATCAATGCCGGGTTGGGCAAGCACAGAGCGAGCCATCACCAGATCCTGGCCAAGAGTGATCGCCCGCTCGGCCCCCATCTGCGCACCGTCCACGCTGCCGTGGAAAGCCAGCACCGCCGGAATGCTCGCATCGAGACTCGCTGCCGTCTTGACGACAAAATTCTCGATGCGGCGGCGCACCTGAAAATCAATCTCTGCGAAGGACGCCCCGCGCATTTCGTCACGGGTCATCAGGCTATGTCGGGTCACCCAGGGCAGCGCAATAATCTGGAGCGGGCCGGAGCGGGTGGGGATGACATGCAGCCGCAGCCGGTCGGATACCGTCACTCCCTCAATACCAAGGGCGTCGAAAATCTCGACTGAGTGGGCGCGACCAAGCGAGGAAGAAATATCGTGGTTGCCGGTGAGGATAAAAACAGGCACGCCCGCAGAGCGCAGCCGATTCAACCGACGAGCAAACTCGCGCTGGTGGGTGGGGTTGGGTGAGCGATTCTTGTAAATATCGCCGGCAATCAGCACCAGGTCTACCTCGGCGCTCAGGCCGATAGAGATCGCCTCATCGAGACGGTCAAGGTAATCGAGCAGCCGGGTATGCAGGCCGGTAGATGGGTCAATCCTACCGTAGTTTTCAACGCCGATGTGGAGGTCGGCCAGGTGTAGTAGCTTGATCATAGAGTTATGCGAGCGGCATCCATCTGAATTGCGATTGGCAAGTGTAGCATATATTTGCCTAGGGCGTGGTTCAGATTGGAGGATTCTTCAGGGCTCGTACACAATCCACAGATCGCTCGTGCCGTGGGCGTAAACGCCTCGGCTATGTCGGCGAAGGCCGCTGAAGCGGCCTCGGGCAGGCCGCGCCGGTGGCCTTCGCGACTAAGAGCCCGCCCGTTTACGGGCCGGGCACGCTCTACTGCGCTTTTTCAGATATACTGATCACGCACCTACCGCTCACCACAGGAAACCGATGTCCCCGCTTACCCCTCACGAGTTCGTTACGAAATGGCGCGGCGATACCCGCAAAGAGCGCAGTGTTAGCCAGGAACACTTTATTGATCTTTGTCGCTTGGTTGGTCACGAGACGCCCGGCGATAACCGCGATGGCTCGCTTGTGTTTGAGGCAGGTGTGGGCAAGAGCGGCGGCGGTCAAGGGTGGGCCGATGTCTGGAAGCGCGGTGCCTTTGGCTGGGAATATAAGGGGCCACGCGCCGATCTGGCCAAGGCGTATCAGCAGCTTTTGCAGTACCGCGACTCGTTGGAGAATCCGCCGCTTTTGGTGGTGAGCGACATCCAGACGATCATCGTCCATACTAACTTTACCAATACGGTCAAGCAAACGACGATCCTCACGCTTGATGATCTCCTCACGCCCAGCGGTATCCAGACGCTGCGCGACATCTTCTCCCGCCCCGAGGCGCTGCGTCCGGCGATAACGATTCAGCAGGTGACGGAGCAGGCGGCGGCAGAATTTGCCACCCTCGCCGATCTGCTGCGGCGCTATGGCGAGCCGCCTCAGGCCAGCGCGCATTTTCTCATCCGGCTGCTGTTTTGTCTCTTCGCCGAGGATATTGATCTGCTGCCTAACGGTCTCTTCACCCGGATTATCACCGCGACCCGCTACAAGGCACCGGCTTTCGTCGCTCAGGTGAAAGACCTGTTTGGCAAGATGGCGACCGGCGGCTATTTTGGTGCGGATGAGATCAAGCATTTTAACGGTGGTCTGTTTGAGGATGATACCGCCCTGGCGCTCGATAGTGACGGTCTCGCCATTCTGGAGCGGGTGAGCGCATTGGACTGGTCGAGTATTGAGCCGTCTATTTTCGGCACGCTGTTTGAGCGTTCGCTCGATCCCTCCAAGCGGGCGCAGTTGGGGGCGCACTACACCAGCCGCGACGACATTCTGCTGATTGTTGAGCCGGTGCTGATGCGACCGCTGCGCCGCCGCTGGGCAACGGTAGAAACTGAGGCCCGCGACCTGGCTGCTCAGCGCGACGCCGCCAGCGGGCCGAAGCAGAATAAACTCCAGCGTGATCTCCAGCGTAAACTGCAAGATTTTACCAGCGAAATCGCCGGGACGCGGGTGCTTGATCCGGCCTGCGGTTCGGGGAATTTCCTCTATGTTGCGCTGAAAGAACTGCTAGATTTGGAGAAACAGGTGATCAACCGTGGTGTTGATCTGGGACTCACCCGTATGATGCCCATTGTCGGCCCGGAGCAACTGCTCGGTATTGAGGTCAACGAACTGGCTCACGAACTGGCTCAGGTGACGGTGTGGATTGGCTACATCCAGTGGCTGAGGGATAATGGTTTTGGTGAGCCATCCCAGCCCATCCTCCAGTCGCTCAAGACGATTCTGCATATGGACGCGATCCTCGCGTTCGATGCCGAGGATACGCCAGTTGAACCAGCCTGGCCCGAGGCTGATGTGATTGTGGGCAACCCGCCGTTTTTGGGCGGAAAGCGACTGCGCAGTGAATTGGGCGATGCCTATGTGAATCACATCTTCACCCTTTACGACGGATGCGTGCCGCGTGAAGCCGACTTGGTAACGTACTGGTTTGAGCGAGCGCGGGCATTGATTGAGCAGGGCAGCGTAAAGCGGGCCGGACTGCTGGCGACACAAGGGATTCGTGGCGGAGCCAACCGTAAGGTGCTGGAGCGGATCAAGCAGAGCGGTGACATCTTCATGGCGTGGAGTGACCGCAAATGGATTCAGGATGGTGCGGCGGTGCAGGTGTCAATGGTCGGTTTTGATGCAGGCAAAGAGACCGTGCGCGAGCTTGATAGCGTGGCGGTGCAGAGCATCAATGCGAACCTAACCAGCGAGCTTGATCTGACGAAGGCGCAGCGACTGATAGAGAATAGCCGGATCGCGTTTATGGGCGATACCAAAGGCGGAGCCTTCGACCTTAACTCAGATCAGGTTGTGCCAATGCTCCATGCGCCGCTGAATCCCAATGGTAGGCCAAACACCGATGTGGTGGTGCCTTGGGTGAATGGCCTCGACATCACTCGCCGACCGCGTGGCATGTTTATCATTGACTTTGGTGTGGATATGCTGGAGGGAGAGGCCGCGCTGTACGAACTGCCCTTCGCTCACATTGAACGTGAGGTGAAGCCCGAGCGGATGAAGAATAATCGCGCCGCGTATCGCGAGCGCTGGTGGATTCATGTCGAACCAAGACCGACCCTGCGCACCGCGCTCAAGCCGCTCCATCGCTATATCGGCACGCCAAATCTGACCAAACACCGGATCTTTGATTGGCTAACACCACCAACCTTACCTGATCACCAGATCATCGTTTTCGCCCGCGATGACGACTACTTCTTCGGCGTGCTGCACGCGAAAGTTCACGAGCTATGGGCGCGGGCGATGGGGACACAGCTACGCGAAGCTGAGAGCGGCTTTCGCTACACACCCACCACATGCTTCGAGACCTACCCCTTCCCGTGGGCACCCGGCCAGGAGTCAGGAGAAAATCCCCAGGTTCAGGCAATCGCAGCGGAGGCGCAGCGGCTGGTAGAGCTTCGCACCAAATGGATCAACCCTGAGGGCGCTGACGAGACTGAATTAAAAAAACGCACCCTCACCAACCTCTACAACCAGCGCCCGCTTTGGCTGGCCGAGGCCCATCGTCAGCTCGATATGGCGGTCTTCGCGGCCTACGGCTGGCCCGACACCATCGGCGACGACGAAATCCTGGCCCGGTTGCTGGCGTTGAACCTGGAGCGGGCGGCAGCGGTCATATAGCATACTGCGCCACCAGAGCCTTAACCTGATCAAACTGCTTCGTATCGGCAAAGCCCTGGCGCGGGATGACGATGGCCCGCGAATCATCAACAAGAATAAAAATGTGCGCGTTCGTCATCGCCGTCT
>CAIXLU010000502.1 GCA_903920315.1 uncultured Oscillochloris sp. | reverse complement strand
GTACTCTCTCCCCAACCCTCTCTTTTGAGTCCACGCACAAGCCACCACGCAAGGCCAACCACCCCCAGCCAGTTTACCGGCCAGCCAATCAGCCGTAGCTGGTCGGCACGCCCAAACTCGCTCGTATCCTCGGCCCCGCTGCCCACGTAGCCCACGATATTCCGCCACCAGTTGCCTAAAAAACGCACCGGATCGCGCAGCACCACATCGGTCAGCGACACACTATTCGGTGCCTCATCCCAGCGCCCCCAGTCCGTGCCCCCATATACCGCCAGCCAGATATTTTTCGCCTGCTGGTTATACAACGGGCTGCCCGCCTGTACCGTATTAATCACGATCTGCGGCGCGGCAGTCAGCAGAAACCCAGCCGCAAACACCGCCGCCGCACGTCGTCCGCCGCTCCGCCACCCCGCCACCAGCAAAACCACTATTCCCCACGGCAGCAGCACCAGCCCCAGGTGCCGCATCAAAAACGCCATCCCCCCAAACACCCCCGCAAAAAATAGTATCCCCGACCCCTGACCCCTAACCCCTAACCCCTGACCCCTGA
This sequence comes from uncultured Oscillochloris sp., assembly GCA_903920315.1. Taxonomy (GTDB): domain Bacteria; phylum Chloroflexota; class Chloroflexia; order Chloroflexales; family Chloroflexaceae; genus Oscillochloris. Next base: position 9,395 of record CAIXLU010000502.1, on the reverse strand, counting down.
CCCCTGACCCCACACACACAACCACACACGCCGCAAACGGCATATCGCTGCCCACATACAGCCCGTACTGCGCCACAAAACCGCTCAGCGCCAGGGCGACCAGCGCCAGCAGGGCTGGCCCAGGCGGCAACAAGGCGCGGGCCAACCAATAGCCTCCCGCTAGGAAGGCCGCACCGCTCAGGGCCGCCAGCAGCCGCCCGGCCAGAAATGCGTTGCCCGCAAAAAGCGGGCGAGTCAGCCAGAGCAGCAGCGGGTAGCCCAGGTTATAAAACCCATCGGCGCTCAATACTTGATCCAGGGTCTCGCGGGTTGCAAACACCCGGAAGTCATTCTCCACCCCTGGCCGAATCTCCGTCAGGTGGCCCTGTGCCGCCAGCAGAGTCGCCATCGTCCACAGGCCGATCACCGCAGCGGGAGCGATCATACTCAGCAGCACCGGCACACGAGCCACCAGACCCGGCCCATAGCGCAGCGCCAGCAGCCCCGCCAACCCCAGACACACCGCCACCGGCAGCGCCCGCAGCGGGTACGGGTAGATCGGCGGCTGACCGTGGTAAAACAGCAGCCAGGCCAGCCCGTAGAGGGCGATAGCAAGATATATCAGGGAGGGCGTAGCCCTCCCTGATATATCTGCTTTTTTTCTTGGCCGCGCCAGCAGCCACATCATCGCCCCCACCAGCGCCCCGCCCGCCACCTGCGCGGGGTACGGCGTCACCGGCAGCCCAGCAACCTCGTAGCTTGCGCTATCAAGCAGCACACCGATCTGTCGGCCATCGGACAGAGTCACCGCTGGTGTGGCGCGCAGCTCTACAAAGAAGTCGCCGACTTTGCGTATCCCCGAGCGTACGGAAAAACTCAGCTCCTCCCAGTCCCCACTGGCCTGAAAGTCGCCCAGCAACTCAGAGCCATTCAGCAGCACGCTGATGCGCGGCGGCGGGCCAGATGGCCGCCATCCGCGCAGGCGCAGGCGCACCGCGCCCGGCAGCCCCGCCTGCGGAAAAAGCAGCGCCGAGCCAGACGATCTCGTCCAGCGGGCGCTGCCATCCGAGCCAACCAGATAGGGCGCGGCGTCACCGGGGCTCCCCTCCGCGTCATAGAAACCCTGAACGTAGGCCGCGTCATAGCCGCCAACATCAACCTGATGACGGGTTGGGATTTGCGAAAGCAGCGCGATCAGCGCCGCACCACCCATCGCCGCCGCCAATGGAGCCAGCAGGGCGCACAGAATCCGCCGCGCCACACCAAGGGCGGATCGGCCAATCTCGCGGTCTCCCGTCACGGATGTTTACCCTTCAGGGCGGGAAGCCCACGAGCTTCAGCCGTGGGAGGAACGCCCCCGCTTGAGCGGCTTTAGCCCACAGTACTCTTACCGCTTCCTATTGTGCAAAAAGCTGATATGTGCTACACTTGTTCTGTACGAGGCACCCTGTGGCGAAGGATTGCAGGGTCAACGGTTGGTACATAAATAACTGAACCTTGGCGGTTCCATCGGGGAAACCTCCGGTGGGTAAGAGGTTGAAGGTGACGTTCCTTCGACGTACCATCGCGGTCGGGGCGTACTCCGACCGGGCCTCGGTAAGCAGGCCATACTACCCGGATGCCAGTCGAGGAACGGGACTGGTAGCGCCAGGGTAAAGCCCAAGAGCTTTAGCCTTGGGTAGCTTACGGAGTGGCAGTCGGCTCAAGCATCGTCGTCGGCTGAACCAGCACCGGCTTCACCACCGGCTCCTGTACCGGCAGATTCTCCGTCGGTGCCGTTACCAGCGCACGACTAACCCACCCGCTATCGCTGCCATCAGAGTTATTGATGTACGACGCCGAGGCAACCGTATTCCCCAGACGCACGAGATACCACTGGCTCGTCGTTGTCCGCGCCAGAAAGATTATCTCATCGCCCCTGTTCACCTGGCCAATGGGCCGATTGTTCGTGAAGGGCTGCGGTCGCACATTCGATATCTGAAGCACCGTCCCGGTGATGGCGCTCGTGGCACCAAGAGCAGTAGGCGAGGTAGCTGCAACCGTCACATCGAGCGCGGGCGACATACTCGCACCAGGAGTCGGCTGCGATGGTCGGGTCGCCGTAGGAGACAGCGTAGGCAGCACCAGTTGCGGAAGCTGCGTCTCGCCAGAGATAAACCGGCCAAAGTGGTCAAACTCTCCCCGCGCCGTACTCACCACGCTAAAGGCCAGCGTCAACGCCAAGATCATCAGCACCGAAGAGACCGCCGTCTTGATCAGTTCAACACTCTGGCCCCAGACGCTGCGCTGGTTCAGGTGGTCGAGGGCGCTCTGCGCGGCACCCGCCACCGGCTCACCCCAACTCGTGCGGCCCTGATCATTCTGGGCCACCCGGCGCAATTCAAAGAGCGCCCGCACATCCCCCACGGTCGTCAGCGCCCGCACCGCACTCCAGCGCACATTACTATTCGGGTGCTGGAGCGCACTGATCAGCGGCCCGGCCGCCCGCCCGTCACCGATACGTCCGGCGGCGTCAGCAGCACGATAGGCCGTCAGCCAGGGCTGCTGCGGCCCAATCACGTCACAGATCAAGGGCACCGCCGGCACACCAACCTCAACCAGTTCGTCAACCGCAACAGCGTGCAGCGGATGATCCGTGTCGCCCAGGGCGGCCACAAGATCCACGATCTGCTCACGGGGTGGCGCGGGCCGTCCACTACGGTATGGGCGTGGCCGACGCGGGCGACCGCTCGGCAATCGGCGGGTCAGCCGCTCCAGCCCGCTGATCACCTGACCAACCTGCGTTGTCCCACTCGACGCCCGTTCCTTCGGACTCGGGGGATCCTGTTGATCTGCCGTCATATCACCTTAGGATTTTAGGTTTTAGATTTTTGATTTTGGATTGCCGCAGCGGCAATCCAAAATCAAAAACCTAAAACCTAAAATCAAAAACCTAAAATCAAAAATCACACTCGCCAGCGCTGGAAGCGCGTCACAATCTCGTCAAGCAGCGCGGCTGCCGCCGCGTTCTTCGGCTGTCGCGGTAGGTTCGTCACCCCGCCCCGATCAACCAGGGTCAGGGCGATCTCCGGCTGCCCGATGCTCAACACCGCATCGTTCGCCACGATCATATCTAGCCCCTTGCGCTCCAGTTTGCCCTGCGCGTTTGCCAGCATGTCGTCTGTTTCAGCGGCAAACCCCACCTTAAAAATGTCGCGGCGTCCCGCCAAGCCCGCGATAATATCAGGGTTCGGCACCAGATGCAGAGTCAGCCCCGCGTCACCGCTCTTCTTTATCTTCTGCTCCGACATTTCAGCCGGGCGGAAGTCGGCCACCGCCGCATTCATGATCAGCATATCCGCGCCGACAAGCGCTTCGCTGAGTGCCGCCTGCATCTCCGTGGCCGTTCCTACACGCACCAGTGCCACAACAGCAGGCGGTGTCAACATCGTCGGCCCACTGATCAGCGTCACGCGGGCGCCCAGGTCGCGGGCACGGGCCGCCAGTGCGTAGCCCATCTGCCCCGACGAGTGATTGCCAATATAGCGCACGGGGTCTATCGGCTCCTGGGTACCCCCCGCCGTGATGACCACATGCCGCCCGGCGAGCGGGCCATTGCGTCCAAGCAGGGCGCGGATCTCGCCCTCAAGGACGGGTGGCTCCGGCATGCGACCCTTGCCTACCACATGCTCCGCCATCCGCCCCTCATCTGGCTCAAGCACCGTATAGCCCCGCGCACGCAGCACTGCCACATTCGCCGCCGTAGCCACAGCCGCATACATCTGCGGGTTCATCGCCGGGGCCAGCAGCACTGGCGCGTGCGTCGCCAGGATCGTCATGGTCAGCAGATCATCGCTCATCCCGGCAGCGATCTTTGCGATCCGGTTCGCCGTGGCTGGGGCCACCACCACAAGGTCAGCCTGTGCGCCCAGCGTAATATGACCAATCACACCATCCTCAGGCAGCGCCCATATGTCGCCAAGCACTCGCCGCCCCGTCAGCGCCTGAAAGGTGGCCGCGCCCACAAACCGCGTGGCCGCCTCGGTCATAATCACATCCACCTGCGCCCCAGCCAGCGTCAGATCACGGGCAAGCTGCGCCACCTTATAAGCCGCAATGCTCCCGCAAACGCCCAGCAAGATCTTCTTCCCACGTAGAATGTCGTCCATAAGGAAACAATGGCCTTCCACAGAAAACCGCGTCGGCATTGTAGCATAAAGACCAGGGCAGGCGTTTCAGCGGGCGATCAGCACGCTGAATACGACGACCCCATACTGCCACTGGGCGCGCAGCCGCAACCCGGCCACCGCAAGCCGTCGGTTCATCTCAGGCAGCGGCCAGAACTCAACCCCTCCAACGCGCAGGACTCCCTGGATCGCTCGGCCCGGTGTTGTTGCCGCCTGCCCCAGTCCCATCATCACGCAGCGACCGTCGGGAGCGAGGACTCGGTGCAACTCGGCCAGTGCTGCGTCAGCATCGCCAATTTCGTTCAGCGAGCCGCCCATCACAAGGCCGGCCACGCTGCCAGCGGAAATCGGCAGAGCCTGAGCCTTCGCCCGCACATAGCTAATCCGTAGATCACGGGCACGTGCAAAGGCACGGGCCTGTCGCAACATCGGCAACGAGTGGTCAATCCCTATCGTATGCCCCGCCGCGCCCCACCGTGCCCGCTCAATCGCCCGCGCACAGAGTCCGTTTGAGCAGGCCACATCAACAAACAGGCCGCCCCGATTCGGCGCGGCCAGTCCTGCTATCAGCGGTAGCTCACGGTTGTAGCCAAAAGACTCGCCTGCCAGGAGCGTCAGCGCCCGCCCACGCCAGAGTCGCTCGTAACCCCAGGCCGTGAGCGTCAGAGAATTGATGAATTGTGTCAGACTGTCGGGTAGGCTCAGGGGGCCAAGCAGATCGAGGATACCGTCGTGAATAGGGTAGCGTGTACGACAGACGGCGCAGCGCACCCGCCCCCGCAAAATCGCACCGTCGGCGGTATAGTGCGCCCCCGCATCAAGAACCAGCCGCACCTCGGGGTGGCGCGAACACGTAAGAAACGCCAACGACTCAGGGTACATCAGAAGGTCAGTTCAGTAGCTCGCGGGCTATCCTCAATCCGTGGTTCCACCAGCCGACCCTCGTCAATCATCGCCATAAACATATCAAGCAGAGTCGGATCCCACTCGCGGCAGCGACCTTCTCTCAGGCGGTGCATCGTCTCCGTAAGGCCCAGCGATCTGCGATACGGTCGGTCGGTCATCATCGCATCATAGGCATCCACAATCGCCACAATCCGTGCGCCAATCGGAATCGCCTCGCCCGCCAAGCCGTGAGGGTAGCCCTTGCCATCCCAGCGCTCGTGGTGATGCATAATAATCGGCCCCACCTCGCTGGCGAATCGCATGGGGGCCACAATCCGTGCGCCTTCCTCAGGGTGACGCTTGATATGGGCATACTCTTCATCGGTGAGCTTTGCCGGCTTCCCCAGGATTGCATCATCAATCGAGATCTTCCCAATGTCGTGCAGCAGGCCACCTAGTCGGATCGCCTTCACCTGCGTGGAGTTAATTTTTGCCTCAATCGCCAGTTGCTCGCTGTAGCTTGAAAGCCGACGCAGATGGCCCTCGGTGTAGGCATCCTTTGCCTCCACCGCCAAAGCCAGCATAAAAATGACGCTCTCGGTGCGGTCAAGCTGATCTGTCAGGCGCTTGATCCGCAGTTGAGAGCGCAGCCTCGCCCGCAACAAGCTCTGCTCAATCGGCTTGGTGAGGAAGTCGTCCGCACCCACCTCAATCCCGCGCCGACGGTGTTCGCGGTCATCGAGCCCGGTCAGCATCGTCACTGGAATCAGCGCTGTTTGCTCATTATCCTTCAGCCGCTTACAGAGTGCGAACCCATCCAATATCGGCATGGTCACATCAAGAAGAATAAGATCGGGCAACACATGTGGCACCAACTCAAGGGCCTCAAGCCCGTTGGAGGCGGTGATCGGTGTGTAGCCCTCGCGCTTAAGAATACGGACGAGAATATCGCGAATGGCAGGGTCATCATCGACTACCAGTATCTTAGCTGACACAATGGGAACCTTTCTTGCAAGGTATTCCCGGCTGCGTCACATCACTCGTAGGGCGCTCGACGCAACCCACACAAGCAACATGGTGCGCAACCTCATTGTGCCAGTATAGCATAGCCGTCGTGAAGTATTAACTTTTGGGTTAAGGCAAAGTTTAAAAACCATGCCTTATGCATGTTTCAAACCAGCGTGACAGTTTGAGTACATGCACCGCGTCCTGTTGCGGCAAATCTGCAATCTGCAATCTGCAATCTGCAACATGCCTCACTCCACCGTCACACTCTTGGCCAAGTTGCGGGGCTGATCGACATCGCAGCCCCGACGCACGGCCACCTCGTAGGCCAGGAGTTGGAGCGGGATCACCGTGAGGAGAGGTTGGAGTAGAGGCAGTGTAAGCGGCACGCTGATCACGTGGTCGGCCTTCTCCGCCAGCAGAGCGTCGCCGGGGCTGCCGATGGCGATCACCTGGCCACCACGAGCTTTCACTTGCTCCACATTGCTCAGCATCTTCTCGTAGATCGCATCACGCGGGGCGATGCAGATCACCGGCAGGCGCTCGTCAATCAGGGCCACCGGGCCATGTTTCATCTCGCCGGCGGGGTAGCCCTCGGCGTGGATGTAGCTGATCTCCTTGAGCTTGAGCGCACCCTCCAGGGCAATCGGGTAGTTGGCCTGGCGTCCCAGGAAGAGCGCATTGCTGGCGTGGTGGTAGCGCTCGGCCAGTTCTACGCAGATCGGCCCCGCTGACTTGAGGACTTGCGCAGCCTTGCCGGGCAGTTCGATCAGCGCCTGAAGGTGCGGTCGGATTTGGGCCGGTGTCAGGACGCCACGGGCCTGGGCCAGATGCAGGGCGAACAGATAACTGGCTGCCAGCATTGAGGTAAACGCCTTCGTGGAAGCCACGCCGATCTCGGGGCCAGCGTGCAGGTAGAGCGGGCCACCATCAGCGATGCGGGCGGCTTGGCTGCCAATGGCATTGACGATAGCGATGCTCGGCACACCTTGGGTGCGGGCCTCTTCCATCGCCGCCAGGGTATCCACCGTCTCACCACTCTGGGTGATCGCCAGGAGTAGGGCGTTGTCGCCAAGCACCGGCTCGCGGTAGCGGAACTCGCTGGCGTAGTCCACTTCCACGTGGACGCGGGCCAGTTGCTCGATCATAAACTTGGCCACGAGCCCCGCGTGCCATGCCGTGCCGCAGGCGGTGATGTAGATCCGGTTCACTTGGCGCAGATCCGCATCGCTTAGACGCAGATCATCAAGGGCGATCTGGCCAGCCTCCTGGTCAATCCGTCCCCGCAGCACATCGGTGAGCGCACGCGGCTGCTCGGCAATCTCCTTCTGCATAAAGTGCTTGTAGTCGCCCTTGGCGGCGGCTACCGGATCCCAGCTAATGGCCACCGGGCGGCGCTCGACGGGCGTACCGTCAATCCGGTTGATCCGTGCGCCCGCACTCGTCACGACGGCTAGGTCACGATCTTCAAGAAAAATCAGGTGGCGGGTGTAGTCGAGGATGGCTGGGATGTCTGAGGCGATGAAGCTCTCGCCCTCGCCGATACCGATCACCACGCCCCCGGCGTTGCCGAGGCGCGCCGCCACCAGGGTGCCCGGTTCGCGCACGCTCATCGCCACCACTGCGTTGCCGCCACGCAGATCGGCCATTGTGAGACGCATAGCCGTCTCCAATGAGCCAGCCTGGACGTAGTAGTGGCCCACAAGATGGGCGATTACCTCGGTGTCGGTCTGCGAAATGAAGCTGTGCCCCGCCTCAATCAGCCGACCCTTCAGATCCAGATAGTTCTCCACGATTCCGTTCTGGATCACCACAATCTCGCCGCTAGCATCGCGGTGTGGGTGCGCGTTTGCCTCGGTGACACCGCCGTGGGTGGCCCAGCGCGTGTGGCCAATGCCGATCTTCCCGGTGGCTGGCTCCTGCGCCAGGCGGGTCACCAGGTTGCCGAGTTTGCCTACGCTGCGCCGCAATTGGAGCCCCGTATCCTCCGCGAAGATCGCGATCCCCGCCGAGTCGTAGCCACGGTACTCAAGGCGCTGGAGCCCGCCCACCACCACGTCTGTCGCGTTACGCTGGCCAATATATCCGACGATTCCACACATATTGATTGCTCCTGGTATGGCATTTTTATCGCATCACAACGCAACCTACCGCTCTCGATAGTGTTTCTCGTGTCGCTCATGAGGTGAACGGTGGCCGGATTATAGCATACGCAGATCGGACTTCGCCTGAGAGTCGGCTGAGACCCGTTCCTGTGCTACCATCCACCGTGCAATTGTTTTAGTGGGGAGATTTTGATGCACATTCTTGTGACAAACGATGATGGGATTGACAGCCCTGGCCTGTGGGTGTTGGCCGGGGCGCTGCGTCGTGCGGGGTTGGGACAGGTGACGATTGTGGCTCCTGAGGATGAACAGAGTGCTACTGGCATGAGTATGCCTATGCGCGCTCCTCATCACATCCGTGCCATATCCGCGCCCAACCCAGATGATGCCGACATCGCTGCCTTCGCCTTCAGCGGCACGCCAGTGGGCTGCGTCACTGCCGGCATGCTCACCGGACTCTGTCCACAGCCCGATGTTGTGGTGTCCGGCATTAATCGCGGGTTGAACATCGGCACTAATGTTTTACTCAGCGGCACCGTGGGCGCGGCTATGAATGCCGTCCTCTGGGGTCTACCGGCGATGGCCGTCTCTCTCGAATTTGTGGGCAAGGCACCGATGTATTGGGAAACAGCGGCATGGGCCGCCGTCCGCCTCTTTCCTCTCCTAGAGGGGTTGCGCGTCCGTGGCCCTCTGCTGCTCAACGTGAACGTCCCACACATCCACGACATCGCGGATGTGCGCGGTTTTCGGCAAACCAGTATCTCGGAGTTCTTCTACGGGCGCTACCTCGATCTGCCCCTCGATCCTGAGGACGAAGAGGGACGACGGCGGGTACACTTCCGCTTTGTGCGCGAGCGCATACCGACTGACGCCCCCGAGACCAGCGACGATGGGGCTGTCCGGGCCGGTTATATCTCGCTGACACCGCTCTCGCCCATTGTCTCTCGTGATGAGGTAGATCTAACGGCGGCGCTCGCCGTCGCCGGGTTATCAGCATAAGCAATTCTGCGCAGACAACCATCATGCATGCGATTCGCGCACAACACCCGATGAAAATGGCCGCTGATGCCCGGCTATCGGCTATCGGCTATTACGACAGTTGTAAATGGGTATATCGGGCTTCAGAACGCCATCAGTCGGCAATACGTAGGCGCGGCGTGCAGCCGCGCACCTCGGGTATCGCGCGGCTGCACGCCGCACCTACATCAGAAAGTACAACTGTCGTAATAGCCGATAGCCGATAGCCATTTTCATC
>CAIXLU010000501.1 GCA_903920315.1 uncultured Oscillochloris sp. | reverse complement strand
AACCTGACCGCCCACTTGTACCAGTGGGTGTGTGGCTTGCGCGGTGGACCCACCCCGTCCCATCCCGAACCGGGTCGTGAAACACCGCAGCGCCGATCCTACTGGCGGAGCATCCGCTGGGAACCTAGGTCCACGCACCTGCACCACAGAACGATGCGGCGGTAGCCTTCCAAGGCTGCCGCCACATCAACCATTATTTGTTTGTCACTAGATCGTCGCGGCGTGGAGCAGTGGCAGCTCGTCGGGCTCATAACCCGAAGGTCGCAGGTTCGAATCCTGCCGCCGCTACCAACAAAACCACAACGGGGCGGTAAGAGATCACTCTCTTACCGCCCCGTTGTGGTTTTTTCAAAATTAGCTGCCGAGCGACCTTGATTTAGCATCTCATAGAGCAGCACACTGGTGGCCACCGCCAGATTGAGCGAGTCGCTGCGGCCACGCATGGGCAGGCTTACCATAAGGTCGCAGAGCGCCTGCTGTGCTGGGCTGAGACCCTGACGCTCACTGCCCATGAGCAGCACGAGCGGTTGGGGATAGGTGATAGCCTGATAGTCTGTGGCGGCTTTGTCGGATGCGCCAACGAGGAAGGCTCCTCGATCATACTTCCAGGTCGCAAACTCGGCGAAAGAGGCGCGGGCCAACTGAACTGCGAAGATCGCGCCCATGCTCGCTCGCAGGGCCGCTGGGTCGTAAGGGTCAGTAGCGGCACCGAGCAGGATGACACCGGCTACGCCCACGGCATCGGCGGTGCGCAGGATTGTCCCCAGGTTGCCGGGGTCGGCTGGCTCCATCAGGGCCACCCAGCCCGGCGGTGGGCCAAGCCATATGTCGGCCAGAGGCACCCATCTCTGGCGGGCCACGGCTGCCAGTCCCTGCGGCCCATCCTTCTGCGAGAGCTCGGTGAAGACATCGGCGCTCACCTCGATGATCCGGGTGCGGGCGGCGATCTGCTGGCAGACAAGTTCGCGGGCGAAGGGGCTGTCGAGCAGGTCGGGGGCCACCACCAGTACCTCCACGTCTGCCCCCATTTGTACGGCCTCGCCCACGAGGCGCACACCCTCGATGAAGAACTGGCCTGTGCGCTCGCGCTCTTTGCGCTGGCGGAGTGCGCGGATCTGGCGGACGGTTGGGTTTGCGCTGCTTGTGATCATCGTGTTGGTTAACGGGTAGGGGCGAAGCAATCGTATGTGTCGCTTTGTGTCACATACGATTGCTTCGCCCCTACTACGATATATCGGGAAACAGTTTGCCGGGGTTCAGCCGACCTTGCGGGTCAAGCCAGTGCTTGATCTGGCTCTGGATGCGGATCGCTCCCGCGCCAACGGCTTGGCGTAGAAACGGACGTTTGAGGGTGCCGATGCCGTGTTCGCCAGAGAGGGTACCGCCTAGATCCAAGGCCACGGCAAAGATCGCTTCGGCGCAAGGCCAGAGCCGCGCTACCTCGCCGGGATCGCGTGGGTCGAAGAGGATATTCGGGTGCAGATTGCCATCACCGGCGTGGCCGAAGACAACGATGGGCAGACGATATTCGGCGCTCACATGCTTGATCCGGCGCACGCAGGCGACGATCTGCGGTAACGGCACGCTGATGTCCTCGCCAAGCCGACTGGGTCGGATGCGGGCTAGAGCCGGGGCGATGGCGCGACGACCACGCCAGAGATTGACTTCATCGGCAGGGCTACCGGCCACCTGCACATTCACCGCCGCGCCGCGCCACGCCAAATCGGCCAGGGCTAACGAGTCAGTTTCTACCACCTCAGGTTCGCCATCGGCTAGCATCAGCAGTATGGCCCCAGCGTCACGGGGCAGGCCGATGGAGAGATACGCCTCCACCGCAGCAATTGTCGTGTCGTCCATCAACTCTAGGGCGGCAGGCATCACCCCCGAGGCCATGATTTGTTCGACCGTAGCGCATGCCGCGTCCAGAGACTGAAAGATGGCCAGGATGGTGCGCTGGGCGGCGGGCAGAGGCACCAGGCGCAGGCTGGCCTCGGCAATTACGGCCAGGGTACCCTCAGAGCCAACCAGCAACTGCGCCAGACCGCTCTCCGGCCCCTGGCTAGCTAGCCCGTCGCCCCAATGAACGAGGCAGCCGTCGGCCAATACCGCCGTCAGTCCCAGGATATAGTCGGCGGTGACGCCATACTTCACACAGCGCGGGCCACCCGCGTTGCAGGCGATGTTCCCGCCGATGGTGGATACTGATTGGCTGGAGGGATCGGGCGGGTAGAACAGGCCCAGAACCTCAGCGGCACGTTGCACCTGGGCGGTGATGGCCCCCGCACCGACGCGGGCGACCATCTGCTCACGGTCAATGACGATCTGATCCATGCGGTTGAGGCTGATCAACAGGGAGCCGGGACGAGGGATGGCTCCGCCAGCCAGTCCGCTGCCACTACCTCGGCTCACCACCGGCAAACCGTGTTCAGCAGCAATCTGCATCAGGGCAGAGAGTTCGGCGGTACATGCGGGCAACACCACCGCCAGAGGCAGCCCCTCGGGCTGGGCAATTGAGGCATCGAGCGTATACGTACCCAGTTCGTCTGGGCGAGTCAGCAGGTAGCGCGGGCCGACGATGGCGCGCAGGGCGTCGAATAGCGGCGGTTGGTGTGACGAAAGCACAGTTCTCGTCGCACCAGCCGCCGTATTCGTGTTGGGGAATCGTGCCCGCATACCCCGGCCCAGTTCAGTGGAAAGATCGCCCCCAACGGCATGGGCCAGCCCTGTCAGTTCTACCACGCAGCGCAGCCCCGTTACGGGCGAGCCATCCAGTCGCAGGTACAGCGCACCGACCCCCGCATCGCCCCAGATCGCGGGCACGAGTCCGTGGCGACGGGCGACGACGCGGGCGGCATCAATAAAAGCGGGCAAGGTAGCGCGTGGCAGGGTTAACTCAATCGCTTGGGCAGCGGCAATCTGCGCGGCGGCCAGATCTTCCCAGCGTCCCCATGATGCACCATCGCCATCAGCACGATCAGCCGTAGCCCCGGTGGAGCGGGCAACAGTGGTGAGCGCGGCGATCTGGCGCTCGACCACGGCAGGCGCACCCTCAAGCTCAGCCAGCAGCAGCCCCGCGCCATCACTCTCCTCGGACAAAGCCAGGGCACTCAGGGCCAGACCGCGATGGAGGAGTACGTTGGCGAGCCGACATGCGGACTCCAGATCTGTGCAGCGCAGAGTCAGACATACGCGGGCCACAGGCAGCGGACATACGCTTAACGTCAATTCGCGTAGGTAGCCAAGATCAACCGCACCCCCAGCGATGGCCCGGTGTAGGCCAAGGCCCGTGGCCCGCTTGATCGTCGGCCCGCCCACATATACTCCCTCGAAGACAGCGGCACGCAGGTAGCGACCAATCGGCCCATAACGTAGACGGCGGCGTCCGCCCGCGTTATGGGCCACGAGACCGGAGAGACGCAGCTCCGGCGTGAGTGGTGAGACCGGCAACCACAGGCTGTACTCGGCCAGAGCCATATTCAATTGCTCAATCGTCGTCTCGGCGGGGGCCGTGACCATCCGCGCCCCCGGCTGCACCGCAATTATCTCGGGGATGTTCGTCATCGTCCCGACATTATACCGCCCACCGGCGGGATCGGGGTATTGAACTACCTTTGCGAGCGGGCGAGGGCCGAGCCGAGGTCGCTGGCGGTGCGCAGTTCCCCAAGTTCGATGCCGAGACCGACGATTGCCTGGGCCACCTCCGGGCGTACCCCTACCAGCGTCACCCAGGCCCCGAGCAGGCGCACGGCCTTGGCAACACGTACGAGACCGGCGGCAACCTGGCTATCAATGATCGCCAGTCCAGTTACATCAATCAGCAAATAATGCGCGCCGCTGCGCTCAACCGACGCAAGAGCCTGGGACTCAATATCAGCCAGGCGCTGCGCGTCGAGGGCACCGACCAAGGGCATGACCAGGGTGGTAGTGCCTATTGGTAGCACCGGCACGCTCATCTCGCGAATCACCTCGCGCTGATGGGCGAGGGTATCGAGCAACTCGCGCTGCTCCTCGGCGCGACGCTCAGACTCTGCCAGGGCCTGCGCCAGATCGGCAGTGCGCTCGGCCACCCGGGCCTCCAGGCTGATGTTGGTCTGAAAGAGATCGCTGTTGGCGACGGCCAGGGCTTGCTGAGCGGCGCTGATCAATCTCATGGCGCGCTGCGTACTTCGGGTGTTAATAGAGCCGATCAGCCCGGCCAAGACAATCATCGCTGTCATTGACACCAGCAACTGGCCGCTCACCGATGCGTCTATGGGTGGCCCAGCATACGCCCCCCCAAAGAGCCCCGCGAGGCAGAGAGCAGTCACGCCAACAATTGATCGCATAGGCAGTGTTGCACTAGCCATCAGCACCGGCAGAATCATGAACACCGTCCCGGCGATAGTACTTTCGGTCATACCGAGCCGAGTGCCGACCACGCCCGCCAGGGCCACGCTCACAAATAGCCAACCCCCGGCGACCCCTCGACCCCGTCGGGCCAGCCAGATTGCGACGATGTCGCCGATAACTGCGGAGATGAGCGAGGTGAAGTCCTGAATCGGGATGCGCTGGCCGATCAGAACCACGCTGTTCATGAGCCTAATGACGACAAAGCCGAGTGAGAGCCAGATCAGAATCTGCCCGCGTCGCCGCGTATCTTCATCATGGGCCGGAACATCAAGCAGCCAGATAAGCCAACGTGGCATCGAGATCTCCCGTTTGGACGTTGAGCGGCACCCCTCTTTTCGTTGTCATTATGGCTGACAATTGTAACAGTTGTTTGCTCTCCGCGCATCGTCTCCCGCCAAGATTTTTTAGCAAACGCTAACGTGAAAATAGCCGATAGCCAATAGCCGATAGCCGATAGCCGGGCATCAGCGGCCATTTTCATCGGGTGTTGTGCGCGAATCGCATGGACATCTGAAAAGAATATGCAGAGAGATGGTTAAGATTGTCAGCTTCACTGGCAATCTTAACCATCTCTCCGGGGATTTCTGGAAGATTCTAGGGCAATATCGCTACGATACCTCCATAGCCACCCATGCCCGTACTGACGTAGACTCATCAGATTCGCTCAGGCGCAACTGCTGTGCCTCACCGGCGAGCAGGGTGTGGGCAGCGGCAGCCACAAACCCACGGAACAGCGGGTGGGGTTGGTTCGGGCGCGAGAGAAACTCAGGGTGGAACTGGCTCCCCACAAACCAGGGGTGGTCGCGTAGCTCGATGATCTCAACCAGCCGGTTGTCCGGTGAGTGGCCGCTGATCACGAAGCCGGCATCTTCAAGCAGGGTGCGGTATTTGTTGTTGAATTCGAAGCGGTGGCGGTGACGCTCCATCACCTCAGCGACTCCGTATGCCTCGGATGCCCGCGTGCCGGGAACCAGCGTGCAAGGGTAGACACCCAGGCGCATCGTGCCGCCCTTGTTGGTGACATCGCGCTGATCAGACATGAGGTCAATCACCGGATGCGGCGTATTCTGGTCGAACTCGGTGCTGTTCACGTCGCTGCTGCCAATGACATGGCGGGCGAAGGCGATGGTGGCGCACTGCATGCCCAAACACAGCCCCAGATAGGGAATCTTGCGGGTGCGGGCATAGTCGGCGGCCATGATCTTGCCCTCAATGCCTCGGTCGCCGAATCCACCCGGTACAACGATGCCGTACACATTCGCCAGTAGCCGCTCTGGGCCATCACGCTCAATCTGCTCAGATGGCACCCATCGGATGTCAATATCGAGTTCCTGGTGCAGTCCGGCGTGGCGCAGGGCCTCGACCACACTGATATAGGCGTCGCGCAGTTCCACATATTTGCCCACCAGGGCCACCGTCACCACGCGCTTCGGCTGCTTAATCAGGTGGACAAGCTCAAGCCACGCAGTCAGATCCGGGGTCTTAGCCTCTAGGCCGAGTCGGTCGCACAGATACTCGCCGAGGCCCGCTTCCTCCAGCACCAGCGGCACCTCGTAGATTGAGTCCACCGTCTGCACGGGGATAACGGCACGGGTGTCTACATCGGCGAAGAAGGCCACCTTATCGCGGATGTCCTCTGAGATGGCGAAGTCGGCTCGGCATAGGATCACATCGGCGGTGATGCCGACGCCGCGCAGCGCCATCACCGAGTGCTGAGTCGGCTTGGTCTTCAGTTCATCGGTCGATCCGATATGCGGCAGCAGCGTGACGTGAATGTAAAGCACGTTGTCGCGCCCGTACTCCTTGCGCATCTGCCGGATCGCCTCAAGAAAGGGTAGGCTCTCGATGTCGCCGACTGTGCCGCCGATCTCGACAATGACCACATCCGCGTTGCTGCTTTTACCCACAGCGGCGATGCGCAACTTGATCTCGTCGGTGATGTGTGGAATTACCTGGATCGTGCCGCCCAGGTAGTCGCCACGGCGCTCCTTCTGAATCACCGCAGAATAAATCTGTCCGGTGGTGACATTGCTCAATCGCGAGAGGTTTTCGTCAATAAACCGCTCATAGTGGCCCAAGTCGAGGTCCGTCTCCGCACCATCCTCGGTGACAAAGACCTCACCATGCTGATAGGGCGACATCGTGCCGGGATCAACATTCAGGTAAGGGTCAAGTTTCAGAACTGACACACGCAGCCCACGGCTCTTGAGTAGGTGTCCAATCGATGCGACGCTGATGCCTTTGCCGACTGAGGAAACCACACCACCCGTTACAAAGATGTACTTCGCCATACTCACCTTCATCTCCTTGTGTGGATATTGTCAATCACCCACCTGATTGTGCGTCTGCCTAACACGCCCACGCCGTCAATAGCACACAATAAACTTCACTACAGACGATAGGCCCAAATGAAAAGTGGGTCGGTCAACCGAACGGTTGTACCGACCCACTCACACATCCACATCAGGCACGTGATTGTTCCCATAATGATTCGCGAACAGATCCACACTAGCCTATAGAGACGGTTGTGTGGCCCTACTATCATATGCTCAGCCCCGCGCTCGTTTTGCGCATCGCATGATGGTGCCGTAGACTGAGCTTTCCCTCTAGGCACCACGCTACAGACATGAACGCACAGCGCAGGATCTTTTACCGGCGATGATCGCCGGCCATCAGGGAGTCATCTACTCATGCACTGCTCGTAAGATCACCACGCGGGTATTCTCACCTTCGGGCGGCAGGTTTGCTACGGTGACAACGAGCTTATCCTCAGTTGTGAACTCCTTAATGCCGCGCTCGTGGGTAAACTTCTCTAGCGGCATCAGGTTATGTTCAAATGAGAGTTGGGCCGCTGCATAGTGCATAGGCACAACAATCTTTGGCTCGATCTGCCCAATGACATTATTGGCTTCCGCCGGGCCAATCGTCTCACCGCCGCCGACTGGCACGAAGAGGACGTCAACATCGCCGATTTCATCAAGCTGGGACTGGGTCAGTTCGTGGCCGAGATCTCCAAGGTGGCAGAAAACCACATCGTCGAGGTGGATGACGAAAACGGTATTGAACCCGCGCTCCGCCCCCTTGTGGGTGTCGTGCGCGGTACGGACGCCGGTGAGCAGCACGCCGCTCACCTCATATTCACCAGGACCATCAATCACAAAGATCTTCTCGCGCAGCGGCTTGATGCTGGCGACATAGTTATGATCGTCGTGATCATGGCTAACCGTAACAATATGGGCCGAGGGCCGACCGATGTCAATGCCAATCGAGCGGCTGTACGGATCGCAGAGGACGGTGCCGTCACGCCCACGTAGGCGGAAGCACGAGTGACCAAGATATTGTACGTCGGGCACGGGAAGGCTCCTTTGTCGGACACTACTCTAGCCATTGTACACGGCGGAGTTGCACGTCACCCGCCTTATTCGGGCAAAAACCAGACCAATCGCGCTACGGTTCCTCTTCTGGCTGCTCACGAGTGGCCTGCACATCGGCCCAGAGTTCATCAATGATTGGGCGGATCGTGTCGAAGGTGAAGCCCCGCCGCTGGAGGTAGGAACCGAGACGACGCTGGAAGCTGAAGCGGTCGGCGGAGTCTGCGTAGCGGCGTAGGGCGCTACGGGCCAGAGTGCGGGCACGCTCGGTTTCTTGGTCGGCGGCATCATCGGACTCGCCCACGTCGGCGAGGGCGGTGTCAATCAGATCACGGGCGATGCCCTTGCGGCGCAGTTCATCACGCAAAGCCAAGCTACCGCGTGGGCTGAAGCTACGGCGGTTCTCGACCCAGAGGCGGCTAAATGCAGCATCATCAAGGAGTCCGAGGTCGGACAGGCGGGTGATCGCGTAGTCTACAGCGGCAGCAGGGAACTCTTTGCGGCGCAGGCGCAGGCGTATCTCCGCAACAGATCGGGGGCGTACCTCGATCAGACGCATCGCTGCCTGGGTGGCCCGATCATCCTGTTCGGTAGACTCAAGCCTCACCCAGATTTCGTCGTCAATCTGCTGGCCAACAGCAAGTCCCTCGCGAGCCAGCGTGTTCAGGCTGACCCCGATGGCGAACTCATCGTTGAGGAATATATTGACGCGCTGGCTATTGTTAGCCTGCGCACGCAAGGCGGTGATTGTACCTGTGGGCATAGTGACAGTGCGCGCTCCAAAATGCAGATTGCAGATTGGAACCCAATCTGCAATCTGCACGCCACTACGCGCACGATGGCCTATTCCTCAAAAATGCCGTTATCCTCATCTTCATCGTCGTCGCTGGCTACCGTCACCGGGAGTGCGGCAGCCGTCGCGTTCGTCAGAGCCTGAGCCTTCACCAGACGCTCAATATCATCGGTGAGGGTCTTGTTTTCCTTCAGGTACGTCCGCACATTCTCGCGGCCCTGGCCGAGACGATCCTCGCCGAGATAGAACCAGGCTCCGCTCTTGCGGATGATCCCCATCTCCACGCCGACATCCAAGATATTGCCCTCGCGGGAGATACCCTCGTTGGCCAGGATGTCGAACTCGGCCTGACGGAATGGCGGGGCGACCTTATTCTTGATCACCTTCACGCGAGCGCGGGCACCGATAGCCTCCTGGCCATGCTTGAGCGTCTCAATCCGCCGAATGTCTAGGCGCACCGAGGCGTAGAACTTTAGCGCCTGACCACCAGTCGTGGTTTCGGGGGATCCAAACATGACCCCGATCTTCATACGGAGTTGGTTGAGAAAGATCACCACTGTGCGGCTCTTGTGGATCGCGCCCGAGAGCTTGCGCAGGGCTTGGCTCATCAGGCGGGCCTGGAGACCGGGCAGTGAGTCGCCCATGTCGCCCTCGATCTCGGCACGAGGCACCAGGGCGGCGACCGAGTCGATCACAATCACATCGAGGGCGTTAGATCGCACTAGGGTCTCGCAGATCTCTAGCCCCTGCTCGCCGGTGTCGGGCTGCGAGACCAGCAGATCGTCAATGCTCACCCCGCAGCGCCGTGCGTAAATCGGGTCGAAGGCGTGTTCAGCGTCAATAAACGCGCACACGCCGCCGAGTTTCTGCGCCTCGGCGATGATATGCTGGGCCAGGGTCGTCTTACCGCTGCTCTCCGGGCCGAAGATCTCGATCACACGACCGCGTGGCAATCCACCGACGCCTAGCGCAATGTCCAGGGCGATTGCGCCGGTTGGAATGATGTCAATTGCGAGCCGAGTGCTGACCTCGCCCATCTTCATAATCGAGCCCTTGCCAAACTTGCGGTCGATCTGGGTCATGGCCGCGGCCAGGGCTTTCTCCTTCTCGGGCGAGATAGCCATTGCGGGCGCTCCTCCATTATTTGTAGCCACTCGTGATTGCTCCTTACCACTCTACTATAGGGGAGGTGCCCTGTCAACGCGACGGGCCGGCCTCAGATACACTTAGTATAGCACCTAAGTTCGTGTAGCACAAGCGTTTCTTGCAATCTGTTGAATGAATTGTCGCCGCTGCACACTGAATATACCGTGCAAGGGGGGCGTAGAGGTGCGTGTGCGAGAATCAAAAAGGGGCGCGGCATATGCCGCGCCCCTTTT
>CAIXLU010000500.1 GCA_903920315.1 uncultured Oscillochloris sp. | reverse complement strand
CTGCTGATGGACGCCGACGGACAGATGGATCCGCGCTACATCCCGGCGATTCTGGGCAGGCTGGCCGAGGGCTTCGATATGGTGGTGGGTGCCCGCTCACGCACTACGCAAGGCGATAATGTGGCTCGGCGGCTCGGCAACCACGCCCTGGACGCCCTGGGCGGCTACCTGGTGGAGGCTCCCGTCCTCGACCTGACCAGCGGCTACCGGGCCATGCGCCGCAGCGTGATTATGGAGTTCATTCACCTGCTGCCGAACCGCTACTCCTACCCAACGACAAGTACCTTGGCGCTGATCAAGGGCGGCTACAGCGTGGACTATGTACCGATTGAGGGCCAGCGTCGTCAGGGTGGGCAGAGCGGACAGAAACTGCTAAAAAACGGCGTGCGCTTCGGCCTGATCATCCTGCGCATCGTCTCGCTCTTCGCCCCGCTGCGGGTCTACTTCCCGGTCGCCATCGCTATGCAGCTCCTCTCCCTGATCTCCTTCCTGATCAGCTTTTTCATCACCGACCCGATGCGCTTCCACGTGCCCAACTCAACCGTGGGCCTGTTTGTGGGCAGCATCATCATTTTTATGTTCGGCCTGAACGCCGAGCAGATCGCCGCGCTACGTTTTCAGCGGCGCGAGGAGTAGAGCCGCCCCGGCGAGGCGGCTCTCAGACAAGATTTCAGATTGCAGATTTTAGATTGCAGATTTGCCGCAACAGGATGCGCCACATGTACCCAAACTGTCAATTACCTATGAACCACGCTTATGAAAAAATATCTTCCCTGGCTGCTGAGGCTGCTCGGCCCACTGCTGCTGATCGCCTTCTTGGCCAAGGCTAACCTTGTTGGCATGCTCGATATTCTGCGCGAGGTGCAGATCTGGCCGATCATCCTCTCGCTGCTGCTGCTGCCGCCTTTTCTGCTGATCAAGACGTGGCGCTGGGTGCGCCTGCTGCGTGAGATGGACCTAGTGCTGGATCTGCCCACCGCCTGCGCGCTGTATATGGTTGGGATCTTTTATGGGGCCACCACGCCGGGACAGGCTGGCGATCTGCTGAAGGCGGTTTACCTGCATGAGCGCGGGCAGCCAATGGCACCAGCGATGCTGAGCGTGGTCCTCGACCGGCTTTTCGATCTGCTGGTGATGGCGGCCCTGGCCACGATGGGCATCTTCGCCCTTGGCCAGATGTTGCCCAGCCGTGAACTACAGACCACCCTGGTGATCGCAATGGGCCTGGGAATGGTGGCGCTGACGACGGTGCTGGTGGCCCGTGGCCCACGCGAGTGGATGCTCACCGCCGTCCTGCCTCGGATCGCGCCGAGGCTCAAGGTTCGCCTGGACCGCTGGAATAGCCAACTCTCCAGCCTTTCGCTGCGCCCGCCGCTGCTCAGCGCGATCATGGGAGCCTCGCTGATCTCGGCCAGTTTCACGTTTTGGCGGCTCTGGCTGCTCTTCCTGGCCCTCGGCCTCGACCGGGTGCCGCTGTATGTGGTGGTTGGCTCCTCGGCCCTGATCGCTGTTTTGCAGGTGCTGCCAATCTCGATTGCCGGCGTGGGCCTGCGCGACGCGGTGCTGATCGCCATTCTGCTGCCCTATGGCTACAGCAGCAATGAGGCACTTATCCTATCGGCGCTCTTTTTGCTGCTGAACATTGAGCATATCCTGATCGGATTCATCGTCTCGTTCTGGTACCCCCTCGGAGCAGCGCAGCCCGGCACCCCCGATGTGACTGATCTGCCGCCGGGATGATGCCGTGAGAGGCAATACCGCAGAAGTAACGCTGTTATAGTGTCACGCTGAGCGAAGCGAAGCGTCCCGATGAGCATGATCTCGCCGGGACGCATCGCATCGCTCAGCCTGACAGTGTTACTTTTGCTCTACTGCCTCATCTCTCCTAATTACCCGCCGCCGCCGCCGCCAGCCATGATCCCGCCCTCGGTCATGGCCCGCACGTCCAGCAACTCGTCCACCTTATCACCCTCCAGCAGACCCTTCTCGACCACCACATCACGGATGCTCTTGCCGGTGGCCAGAGACTCCTTGGCTACGGCGGCCCCGTTAAGGTAGCCGATCACCGGGTTGAGGGCCGTAACCAGAATGGGGTTCTTGGCCAACCAGCCAAACGCCTTCTCGCGGTTGACGGTCAGGCCGACCACGCACTTGGTGGTGAAGGCGTTGATCGCGCCGATGAGTACGTGCATGCTCTCAAACAGGTTGTGCGCAATGATCGGCATCATCACGTTCAGCTCAAGCTGACCGGCCTGGGTAGCCAGGGAGACGGCGAGGTCGTTGCCCTGGACGTGAAAACAGGTCATGTTTAGCATTTCGGCCAGCACCGGGTTGACCTTACCAGGCATGATGCTGGAGCCGGGCTGCACGGCAGGTAGTCGGATCTCGTCAATGCCGGTGGTGGGGCCAGAGCTGAGCATGCGGAAGTCGTTGGCCACCCGCACCAGGGTGATGCAGAGGGCGCGCAGGCTAGCCGAGAAATCGGCGGCGTCGCCCATATTCTGCATGCTCTCAAAGAGATTGCCCGACGAGCGCAGATCGTGGCCGGTGATCTCGCTGAGCTTGGCAATCATACGCTGGTGATACTCGGGATGGGCGTTCAGGCCCGAGCCAGTGGCCGTGCCGCCGATACCCAGGCGGCGCAGGCGGTTCGCGGCGGTCTCGATCCGCTCAAGGTCGTTGCGCACAGCCAGGGCGTAGGCTCCGAACTCCTGGCCCAGCCGCACCGGCACCGCATCTTGCAGGTGCGTGCGGCCCGACTTGACCACATCATCAAACTCGACGGCCTTAGCCTCCAGAGCGTCCGCCAAGTCGTCAATAGCGGCGAGCAACTCGGGTAGACGCCAGAGACAGCCTAGGCGGATGGCGGTAGGGATGGTGTCGTTGGTACTCTGGGCCATGTTCACGTGGTCGTTCGGGCTTACCGGCTTCTTGACGTCGGTCAGCTCAAAACCCAGGATCTGGCTGGCCCGGTTGGCGATCACCTCGTTGAGGTTCATGTTGTGCGAGGTGCCGGCCCCGGCCTGGAAGGGATCAACCACAAAGTGCGCGGACAGCTTGCCGGCGATCACCTCGTCGGCGGCAGTGATGATCGCCTGGGCCAGATTCGCGTCGAGCAGCCCTAGGTCGCGGTTAACCTCGGCGGCGGCGCGCTTGATCACGGCCTGCGACCAGACGAAGGCGGGGTAGGGCTTCATCCCGCTAATGGGGAAATTGATCACGGCGCGTTGGGTCTGCGCCCCGTAGAGTGCGCTGGCGGGCACCTGCACCTCGCCTAGCGAGTCCTTTTCGGTACGATACTCGGACATTACCTGACTCCTTTGTCATGCGCCGCATGTGCGACGAGACGGTGACGGAACCGCGTTGATTCTAGCACAAAAAGGGAAACTCTAAGACGAGCTACCTCAACGGGAAATCAGCATATTCCTTGCACATATATGCGTTATCCACATTATCAACAGGTTATCCACGATGTTATCCACATTATCAACAGGTTATCCACATGGTATCCAGATACTCGCTAGAGCCTTCGTTGTGAAATGCTACCCTTTACACCTTCCGATGACTAACGGGCTGTGCTATAATAGCAATTGGGCCGTGACGGCTCGCACACCACCCCACGTTATGTAGATTCATCGCTTCCCGATGCGCGAGATCTGACAGCTAAGCTGTGGATAACGTCTGTTTCTCGTCAGGATACCGCCTGATGTGCTCGATCATGGTGTAAAGAGTTTATGAAAGATTTTACCCACTTACACGTTCATTCTGAGTATAGCCTGCTCGACGGCTACGCGGCGACCAAGGCCATCGCGGCGCGAGCGGCTGAACTCGGTATGGACAGTATTGCTCTGACGGATCACGGTGTTATGTACGGGGCGATGGAGTTCTACGACGCCGCCAAGAAGGCCGGGATCAAGCCGATCATCGGCATGGAAGCGTATATGGCCCCTGGTGCGCGCAGCGCAGCGATGACCCGTGGCGGCAAGAACTACTATCACCTGCTGCTGCTGGCCAAAAATGAGGTCGGCTACCGCAACTTGGTCAGGCTGACCAGCCGCGCACACCTCGATGGCATGGGCAAAGGTCTTTTTGCCCGCCCGCGCATTGATCGCGCCCTGCTGGAGCAGTATCACGAGGGTCTGGTCGTTACCTCATCCTGCATTGCCGGTGAGGTCATCCAGAGCCTGACCGCTCAGCAGCGTGATCAAGCCGTGAGAAACGCCGCCTACTACCGCGATCTGCTCGGTGCCGAGAATTATTTTCTGGAGCTGCAGCTCCACGAGAATACGCCGGAGCTTGAGGGCATTAACGACGAACTGATGCGGATCGGCAGCGAACTCAAAATCCCGATGGTCGTTACCAACGACACCCATTTTGTGCGCCGCGAGGATATGAAGACGCAGCATATGGTGATGTCAATGGGGATGAACTTGACCTACAAGGAGTTCTGCGGCAAGGGCTTCATGATGGACGAGAGCTACCACATTATGTCTGGCGAAGAGATGTGGCAGAAGTTCCAGCGCTACGGCACTGCGCCCATGGAGAACACCCGGCGCATCGCCGACATGTGCAATCTCAAGTTGGATTTTGGGCGCGTCCAGTTGCCGCAGTTCGATCTGCCCGAAGGCCACGATGCCGCCTCCTTCCTCAAGCTGATCTGTGAGGAGGGGCTGTTGAAGAAGTTTGCGGGCAACCCGCCCGCTACCTACATCGCCCGCCTTGCCGATGAACTGGATGTGATCAACGCCACCGGATTTCCCGACTACATGCTAATCGTTTGGGATTATGTGAAGTATGCCCGCTCACGTGGTATTCCCTGCCTGCCGCGTGGCTCTGCCGGAGCCTCGCTCGTCCTCTACTGCCTGGGCATCACCGATGTGGATCCGGTGAAGAACAAGCTGCTCTTTGAGCGCTTCCTCTCCCGCGAGCGCCTGGAGATGCCCGATATTGATACCGACTTCGCCGACTCGCGGCGGGGCGAGATTCTTGACTATATCGCGGGCAAGTATGGGCGCGAGAATGTGGCTCAGATCATCACCTTCGGTACCCTGGGGGCCAAGGCGGCCCTGCGCGATATGGGCCGGGTTCTGGGCGTTGAACTCTCGGAGGTAGATCGCGTTGCTAAGCTCATTCCCGGCCTGCCGGTGGGAGTCACTATTGCTCAGGCGCTAGAGAAGGTGCCCGAGCTTCGGCAGATCCACGAGACTCAACCCCAGCTTGCCGAGGTGATTGACTGGGCGCAGAAGGTTGAGGGGCGCATGCGCAACGTCGGCACTCACGCCTGCGGTGTGGTGGTCAGCCGCACGCCTCTAGAAGAGATGGTGCCGCTCCAGCACACCACCAAGGACGAACATGGTGTGATGGCCTCGTTCGAGGGGCCGACCCTGGCCAAGATGGGTCTGCTCAAGATGGACATCCTGGGCTTGACGAACCTTTCGGCGGTGGCTGAGGCGCTGCGCTACATCGAGCATACGACCGGCCAGAAGATGGAACTAACCGACATCCCCACCGAGGATACGAAAACCTTCGAGTCGCTGGGGCGTGGCGAGACTAAGAACGTCTTCCAGATGGAGTCGGCGGGGATGACCCGCTACCTTATGCAGTTGCGGCCCACCCGCGTCGAGGACATTTACGCGATGGTGGCGCTCTACCGGCCCGGCCCGCTAGAGCAGATCCCGTACTACATTCAGGGCAAGAATAACCCGGCCAGCATTCACTACCTGCACCCCATCCTCAGGCCCATCCTGGAAGATACCTATGGCGTGATCGTCTACCAGGAACAGATCATGCAGTTGCTCCAGACGGTGGCTGACTACACCTTGGGCCAAGCCTATATCGTAATCAAGGCGATCAGCAAGAAGAACAAGGAGCTGATGGCCGAGAACGGGGCGATCTTCAAGGAGGGCTGCCGTAAGAAGGGCATCAGCCAGGATGTGGCTGACCAGATCTGGGAGCTGATTCTGCCCTTTGCCGGCTATTCCTTCAACCGGCCCCACGCCACGCTCTACGGGTTGCTCAGCTACCAGACGGCCTGGCTCAAGGTGAACTACCCGGTGGAGTATATGGCGGCGGTGCTGACCGGCTCAGGCGGGGTGACGGAGGATGTGGCCAAGAGCGCCCTGGAGACGCGCCGCCTGGGGGTGGCAGTCTTTAGCCCAGATGTAAACCGTTCGCTCAAGGGCTTTGAGATCGAGCCTCTGCCTGACAAGCTGCCCGCCGGGGTGCGCTTCAACCGGGGCATCCGCTTTGGTCTGGCCGCGATTAAGAACGTAGGTGAAGGGCCGGTCGAGGCGATTATTAAGGCCCGTGATGAGGGTACCCCCTTCACCTCGCTTGAGGAGTTGTGCGGTCGGGTTGATCGCAACGCCCTGAACAAGCGTGTGCTGGAGAGCTTGATCAAGGCCGGGGCGATGGACAGTCTGCCTGGATCGCGCCGCCAGAAACTGGCCATTCTCGATCAAGCGATGAACGCCGGGATTGACGCCCAGAAGGCCCGCGATGTCGGCCAGTCCAGCCTCTTCGACATGTTCGGCGAGAGTACCGGTGGCAGCGCCAGCCTGAATGTTTCCCGTGTGCCAATGCCGGTGATCGTGAATACTCCCGCCGATAACAAGGAAGAACTGCTCTGGGAGAAGGAACTGCTCGGCCTGAATGTCTCTGAGGATCCGGTAGCCAAGTCGCTTGAGGGCGTTGATATGCGTGGCGTGACCGAGCTAGGCGACATCGCCAATGAGCATATCGGCAAGTCACTCACCTTTATCGGCCTGCTCAGCGGCGTGCGCCGGATCACCACCAAAAAGGGCGACGCCATGCTCGTGGGCGTGCTGGAAGACATGACCAAATCCATCGAGATTGTGGTCTTCCCCAAGAGCCTGGCTAAATCCAGCGACCTGCTCCAGAACGACGCGGTGCTGAAGATCACGGCGAAGGTGGATAATCGGCGCGATAGCCCGCAATTAGTGGTGGATGCCGTCGAGGCGGTGGAGGCGTCCCTAGCCCCAGCGGCGCTGGGGATGGACATGGAGATGGATCTGGAGAATGTTGAGGAGATGGTTGAGGTCGGGGGGCAGGAGGCAGGAGGCAGGGGGCAGGAGGCAGGGGGCAGGGAGCCGGGAGCAGGAGGCAGGAGGCAGGAGGCGGGAGGCCGGGAGCAGGGGGCCGGAGGCTGGGAGCAGGATGACGGGGGCCGGGAGCAGGATGCAGTCGCCGCACCTTCGGCTCCTGCCTCCCGCCTCCTGCCTCCCGCCGCCTATCCTCCTCCTGCCTCCCGCCTCCTGCCTCCCGCCGCCTATGCCCCAGCCCCTGCCGCGCCCGTGTCGGTGATTCAGTCTCGGGGCCAGGTAAAGCTGGGTAATGGTAATGGCCATGGCAGCAATGGCAACGGTAACGGCAACGGTCATGGCAACGGCTATGGCAAGATCCCGGCGAAGAGTACGCCTACCCCGGCTAGGGCCGAGACAGTGTCGGTGCCGGGGTTCAATGGGCGCACCTTGAAGTTGCACCTGCCGCGCAGCCAGGATCACGAGGGCGATGTGCAGTGCATGCAAAGCGTGCACGACATTCTGTGTACCAGCAGCGGCGGCGACCAGGTGACGCTCTATGTGCCCAACGGCGTTGGCATCGTGGTTCTGCGCTCACAGCACACGGTAAATTGCACACCCGGCCTGCTCGACGGGCTGCGCGAGGTACTCGGCCCTGAGCAGGTGGCGGTCGAGTAGAAGGCGGCTATGTTCACACGATCTCGCCAGGAGCCACGCTCTCGCGTGCGCCTGGGCCTACCCGATCTCGGGTTAGCCCTGCGGCGTCATGGGCTGGCATTCCTGTGCTACCTCCTTCTGGCGCTTGCCTTTACATGGCCGACGGTCGCCCACCTCCAGGACGCGATCACTGGGATTGTTGATAACCGCGAGTGCTTGTGGAATATCTGGTGGGTGAGTAAGGCACTGAGTCTCGGTGCGCCAATCTTCTTCACCCCGTATATGTTCTACCCGACCGGCATATCGCTCTATTTCCACACCCTCGATCCGCTCAACGGCATCCTCGCGGCCCCTTTCGTCATGATGTTTGGCCTCTCGGCAGCCTACAACATCATGAATATCGTCTGGTTCGTCCTCGCGGCGGGCGGGACGTATCTGCTGGCCTACCACATCACGGCGAACCGCGCAGCCGCCTTCATCGCTGGCCTGATCTACGGGTTTAGCCCGTATATGGCCTTTCATCTCTGGGCCGGACAGATCACTCTGCTGAGTACGGGGCTGCTGCCGCTCTACATGCTGGCGCTCCTGGTTGGCCTGCGCGAACGCTGGCCCTTCCTGCTTGTGGCGGCAGTGCTGCTGACGGCGACGGGGCTTTCCGAGTGGCACTACCTGATTTTCTTGGTCACGATCACCGGCTTGGTGGCGATTTCTGAGTCGTTTCGGCTACGTCAGGCACGGGCAATTGTGTTGGTTTTTGCCAAGTGTGCCGGTGTCGGCGCACTCTTTCTGGCCCTCTTCTCGCCCGTCCTCATCCCCATGATCGCCGAGTACACCAACAAAGCCTCGGCCCAGCGCCCGATTGTGCACAGCGTCCTTCACTCGGTCGATCTGCTGGCTTTCTGGCTGCCAAGTATTTATCACCCGCTCTGGGGCGACTGGGCGCAGTCCATTTTCAGCCAGCTCGTGTCGAAAGATGTCGTGGCTGATGTGGCAACCCTGGGCTACGTGGCCCTCGCTCTTGCGCTGATCGGCACCCTGCGCGAGTGGCAGCGCAGTGCGTTGTTCGTATTAATGTTCGTCGTCGGTTTTCTGCTGGCCCTCGGGCCATACCTCCAGATTGACGGGGTGAATAGCTACGACACGGCTCGCCCGATCCCTATGCCGTTTGTCCTTTTTCGTATGCTCCCGTTCATGGAGATCTTCCGCTTCCCCAGCCGCTTCGTACTCATCGTTATGCTGGCCCTGGCGATACTCGCCGCCATCGGAGTTGACTGGCTCACTCGCACGCCACGTCTGATCCGGCTGCCGAGGTGGGGCCGAACGATGATGCCTGCGTTGCTGTCGGCCTTGGTACTCTTCGAGTTCTGGCCCAAGCCCTTCCCGATGGATCCGACAACCAACGCCGCCGAGGTCTCGCCCTTCTACCGGCAGCTCGCCGCCGACCCCAGCGACTACGCGATCCTGGAGGTTCCTAACCTCAAAGCGAATGCCATGTTCTACCAGATGATCCATCAAAAACGGATCTTCGGCGGTCGTATTGCCCGCGAAAAACTGCACGACTGGCGGCACGACCGCTTCTTCGGTGCGCTGATTGATAGCACTCCGCCGGTCAAGGACATTGGCGTAGACGAGAGTCCTAACGCTGCTCGGGCGGCGCTGGCCTGCCAGAACGTGCACTACATCGTCTTCTACAAGCAGAATCTCGACCCACGACAGAGCGATGGCATCGCCGCCCTGCAAGATACCCTTTTCGCCGATGTTGCCCCCGTCTACGAGGACGATATTCTGCGGGCCTATCAACCTACCGCAACGCCGACCGGCGAGCCGTTCTGGACGCCTGCCCGCGACTGGTACGAGCCAGAGGTGAGCGCGGCGGGTACGGTTTTCCGCTGGCTCAAGGGCGACACCGGCACGCTACGGGTCTACCCGTGCGGCGCAGCCGAGATCATGCTGCGATTCAACGTCATTCCTATGTCTCAAGCGCGTACGCTCCAGGTGCGGCTGAACGGCGGCGAGCAGGAGAATTTTTCGCTTGCGCAGGATATGCTTACCAGCCTTGAGATTAGGCTGACGCTCCAACCCGGCGAGAATAAGATCGAATTTCACAGCGCCGAACCGCCGACATCCCCCGAGGGGGAACCGCGCATGCTCAGCCTACAGTTCTCCAATCTCTCGATCCTGCCACGGTAGGAATCATCCTACAATCGTTTGATCACCACCAGAGTGACATCATCGAAGGGTGGCTGGCCGTGGCCGTGCTGATCCACCGCAGCGAGGATGGCCCGTATGATCTGGGTAGCATCCTCGCTGGCGTGGTGCGCAATGACTCGCCGCAGATGAGCCACCCCGAACTCGTTCTGAGCATCGTCAATCGCCTCCGTCACCCCATCCGTGTAGCAGACCAGCACATCCCCCGGCATCATGCTGGTCTGATCCTCGTGGAGGGTGATCTCTTCCAGCACGCCGAGGGCGATACCGGGCGTGCGTAACTCGTCGAAGGTAGTGCTGCCAGGACGGTAGAGCAGGGGCGGGTTGTGGCCGGCTGAGGTATAGCGCAGCCGCCCGCTCTCGATGTCGAGCAACCCATAGAAGAGGGTCACGAACATACCCGACTCCGAGTCGCGGGTGATCCAGCGGTTGGCCCGCTCCATCGCCGCCGGGGGGGCCGAGCCATCAAGGGCGGCAGCTCGCACCAGGGATCGCGACATGGCCATAAACATGGCCGCCGGCACACCCTTATCGCTCACATCGGCGATCACAAAGCCCAGCTCGGGAACCTGCGGACCCTCGTCAACATACCCTGGATCAGCAGCGAGCAGGCGCAGCGAGGGATTATCCGACCATGCCGTGCCAACATCCCTGGAGAACACATCACTCGCATCCCATATCCTACTTCCCGCTTCCCGCCTCCCGCCTCCCGCCTCCTGCCTCCCGCCTCCTGCCTCCCGCCTCCTGCCTCCCGCCTCCCTCCTCCCTCCTCCCTCCCTCTGCTGCTGTAGCAACGGCCAAAAATCATAAAAATCACCGCCGACCATGCGCGCCGAGCGCCAGGCGGCGTCAATCTGCCAGCCAGCAATCTGCGGCGAGTGCGAGGGCAACAGGGCGGTCTGAATCTCACGGGCCACCCGCAGTTCCTGTTCCATGCGCCCAACCTCTTCCGCCTCGCGGGCGAGCAACAGGTTCT
Organism: uncultured Oscillochloris sp.; assembly: GCA_903920315.1. GTDB lineage: Bacteria > Chloroflexota > Chloroflexia > Chloroflexales > Chloroflexaceae > Oscillochloris. The sequence continues at coordinate 3,038 of CAIXLU010000500.1, read as the reverse complement.
CCAGGGCACCGGCCATTTGGGCCGCAGCCCCAATACTCAGGTTGATCTGGCGGGTGTCCAGATCAACCTGTGGCGCGTCCCAGTCTAGGATAAGCGAGCCGAGCAGGCTGGCTCGTGCTAGCATCGGCAGAGCCACCAGGGTGCCGCTGCCCGCAGGTTCGATCATCTGTGGCCACTCCTCGGTGTGCGACTGGGCAGCGTGCAGCACCAACGGGCGCGTTGGAGCCTCGCCCTCGGCCACGGGCGCACGCAGCCGGGCCAGTAGCAGCGCATCGGCGGGGGCCACCGTCTGCCCCACCATGTGCTGATGCAGGTCGCTCGGCAACCCATAGGCCGCCAGCAGCGCAAAGCACGAATCGCGTGTCCAGAGCAGGCAGTAGCAGCGGTTGCAGCCCAGTAGCAGGGGCGGCAGCCGCACCATCGTTGCCAGCAGGGCATCGAGGGTGCTGGCCCGACCAATATTCTCAGACACCTGGAGCAGCGCGTTCAGCGTCCACGCTTCCTCCTGCTGCGCAGTGTAGGTGTTGGCGCTATCAATCGCCACCGCGATCTGGCCCGCCAGAGTCTGCATCACAAACAGATCCTCGGCGTCGAAGGTGTTCACCTGCTCGCTTTGCACATCCAGCACACCGATCACATGCTCGCCGATACGCAGAGGTACCGCCAGCTCCGAGCGGGTGTTCTTGGTATCGCGGATGTAACGCGAGTCCAGGCGCACATCACCCACCAGTACCGGCGCACGGCTGGATACCGCGCTGCCCACCACACCCTGGCCGATCCGCAGCGGCGTAACGGCACGGATATCCTCCTTCGAGACATCGGCGGTGGTGGCGCGAAAGCAGATCGTACCCAGGTTGTGGTTAATGGTGAAGATATGCACCGGGTGGTAGCCAAAATGTTCGCGGATGAGATGCACTACCGAGGGCAGCAATTCCTCTAGGTTAAGGATAGCGGTGATCTGCTCACTCACCTCGTGGACTGCCTGAAGCTGCACGGCGCGCTGGCTGGCCTGATGAAAGGCCCGCGCCCTGGCAATTGCCACAGCAGCCTGGTCAGCGATCAGCGAAAGCAGACGCAGATCGTTGGCACCAAAAGTTGAGGGCTGGTAACTCTGCACCGAAATCGAGCCGATCACATCCTCGCCAGCAATCAGCGGCACATAGATCCCCGAGCGTGGCGGACGGTCGCTCTGGTAGCGCGGGCGGGCCGGCAGCCGGTTCATCTCCAGGGTGAAATCGTCCACCAGCAGTGCCTGTCCCGTCTGCCGCATCCAGCCAATAATCCCATCGCCCGCCGCCAGATCAACCGCCAGTTCTGGCATACGCACGCGATCCTGCACGCGCACCATCAGGGTATAGGTATCGCCATCGAAGAGACCAAGGTGAAACGTGCTAGTATCAACCACCTTACTCGCCTCGCAGTAGATCAGCTCGCACAGTGCACCCACATCCAGCTCGCTGCGGATAATCGCCCGGCTTGATTCGTTGAGCAGGGCCAGTTCACGCACCGAGCGGCGCTGCGATTGGAGGTTGGTACTGGTTCGGCGCACGGCGGCGGCGGAGGCGATCAAGGCCAGCGCGGCCAAGCAGAAGTAGCCCAGACCCAGATGCAGGTAGATCGCTGCGCCAAGCAGAGCCAGGGGCATAGGAGCCAGTTCCATGCTGAGGGCCAGTCGCCAGGTTGATCGCCACCATGTCGCCAAGCCGCTCTCCCCGCCCTGAAGGTACTCGCGGCCCACGCGGCCCACCTGGAGCGTCGCCGTATAACAGAGTATCGTCCAGAGCAGCAGCGCCTCGGGATTGAGGCTGGCCGGGTCGTACTGCGGCGTACCCGTCGCCGCGCTTGCCAATGCCGCACCGCCGAGGATGCCGGTAGTGCGCAGCCCGCCGCGCAGGATGGGCCGGGCCAGCAGAAGGTAGACGCTGCGCGGGCGGCCAGTGAGGAAGGGCTGGAGGGTACCCGAGAAGAGACCCTCCCACGCCGCCAGCATAGCAGCCGGGGCCGGGCCGAGGGCCAGGGATGCCATGATCAGCACCAAGCCACCCATACTATGGGCGTCGGTGGGGGGGACGCGGAAGCTGAGGGTATCAACTGCCAGGGCCAGGACGCTGAAGAGGAGCAAGGCCACCAGGGAGATCGGACGCCAGGGGGTAAACGCCAGCCACACCCAGCCGACCCCGCCCAAAGTGAGGCAATAGAGCAGGAGCAGCCGCTCGCGGTTCACACGCGCCCCAGGCCAAACGCGGCCCGGGCATCCTCCGTCGTCGCGTGGATCGCAAACACCTGCGTGAATCCCGTCAGGGCGAAGACCTCGTGAACCTGAGGCTGGAGCCCGGCGAGGCGCAATTCGCCACCGAGGGTCATCAGTTCTTTGCGGATGAGCAGCAACGAGCGCAGCCCGCTGCTTGAGAGGAAGGTGACATCGCTCAGGTTGAGGAGGACAAAACGCGCCCCGGCCTCAATCTGCGTATGAACCGCCTTGTTCAGTTCTGGTGCCGTCACCGCGTCCACGCGACCCATCACCGGCATCAGGACAACATCATCGCGGGGGCTAACGCTGATATATTTAACCATTGTGAGGACGTTGCCCTCCTGAGGGTGAAAATCAAAGCGCGCCTCGTCCATCAGCCGCGTGATCAGGTAGAGGCCAAGCCCGCCAATCTGTCGCTCCTCCAGGGGTGAGTTAATATCGGGCAGAGGCACACTCTCTGGGTCAAACGGGCGGCCCGTGTCGTGCAGCTTAACCACAAAACGGTTGCCATCGCGAACCCATCCCAGCGTAATCGTGCCGGGGTTCCCCGGATCATAGGCGTGCTGGATGACATTAGTCGCCGCCTCATCAATCGCCAGTTGCACCTGCCACGTCGCACGCTCATCAAGGCCGCAAAGCTCGGCAGCCTCGGTTATAAAGGCACTGATCTTCGCAAGTGCGTCAAGGTCAGCGCTGAGGGTGATGGTATCCATAGCTAGAAGGGATGAAGGATGAAGGATGAAGGATGAGGGATGAGGGATGAGGGATGAGGGATGAGGGATGAGGG
>CAIXLU010000499.1 GCA_903920315.1 uncultured Oscillochloris sp. | reverse complement strand
GCGCCCCGCTGCCACGACGGCTCCGCCGCCGATACCGATCATCCCGGGGGCACCGTGATGTGAGGGGGAATGGCGAGGGCTACAGTGCTGTCGTTTTAACGCAAAGGCTTTTGTGTTTCCTCACGTCTTCGCGTCCCATCGAAATCTCGTTTGACGCAAAGGCGCGAAGGCGCAAAGGTTTTTTTGGCATGAGAGCAGATTGCCCTGTTTGTCGTGGGTGATTCAACGCCACGTGGCTGAATCACCCACGACGAACGCCGCAAACGGTGAAGCTGGTTTGAAACATGCCCATTGGCACGTGCCTCCATCTCCTCGGAATCACTGATTCACTGAGGTGTTGAGTCACTGAATCCGGCAGACACCAGCACCGTCACCGTTTCAGTGAATCCGTACCTCAGTGCCTCCGTACCTTAGTGAATCAGTGATTTCGAAAAATCGCGATCCGCGCCTACGGCGCATCCGGCCCGATCCTCGGCGTACGTGGATACGAAACGCTTTACACAAAGCAGTAGATCAGTATGCAGAAACCAGAAGTCAGAAGCCAGAAATCAGAACTAATGCGCGAGCGGAGGGGCAAGCACCACACGACAACCGAGGCTGCCGAGGTCGTCGTTGAGGTCGAACCTGTCCCGCGCCCCGCAGCGAACATATGAGCTATCGTTATACCACGATCCGCCGCGCCACGCTGTCTGCCTATCTGTAAAGACTTTCTGGAGAGTGTAACGTTCAGCGGGGTAGCTCCGGGAGTCATTAGCCATCACCTCCCACACATTCCCGGCCATGTCCATAGCTCCGCAGGCTGCCGCGCCGGACGGGCAGCAGCCTACGGGTGCTGGTGCGCCCACCTTGCTCTCACCATAGATGGCAAACTCGGGCGTAGGTTCGGCCTCGCCCCAGGGGTAGGTCTGGCGTTGGTGGTCGGCATTGTAGGCCGCTGCCGCCTCCCACTCCTCCTCGGTGGGCAGGCGCACGATAGAGCCCGGTGGGAGCAGTGCCGTCTCGGTGAGTTGCGCCGTGAGCCATGTGCAATACGCTGTGGCCTGTTGCCATGTCATCCCAACCACTGGCTGGTTTGGCTCACTGAACCCTGCATCTCCCCAGCGATAAGGTTTCGTTCCGCCCGCAGCGACAAACGGCGCATACTGTGCGACCGTGACTGGGAATCGGGCGATCCAGAAGGGCTGGAGCGTGATCTGCGCCCCACGGTTGATCAGCCGACGTGCGGCCCCCTTGAGCCGATCAACGACGCCCTCCTCTGGCTCCTCTTCCTCAGGCCATCCGCCGATCTGATAGCGCCCGCCGGGCACAGAGCAGAGGTAGCCGGGCGGTGCGCCAAAGCGCTCGTTGCGCTGCCCTAGCTCGCGCTGCCACTCCTCGACCGTCACCGGGAAACGCGGGTCGCCCAGCGTCGCCAGGGCCGCACCGGCCTCCAGGCGCTCGGGCAGGGGGAGCGTCGGGTCGGGCCGCTCCAGGAGATCGACCAGGGATGTGCGCAGGTCGTCCTCGAATCGCACAAGATCGTGGGCGGTGTTTGCGAACGCCTCACGGCGGCCCAGTTCGGTGTAGCAGTCAGCGGCGAGCAGTGCATCGCGCTGGCGTTGGAGCGTTGCCTTCTCCTGGGTGCCACAGCGTAGGGACACCAATCGTTGGAGCCAGGTGAACAGGCTATCGTACTTCTCCTGGCGCAGCAGGCGGCCCATCAGGAGCCGGGCCACCTCGCGCCATCGCTCACCCCCGGCAATCCACTGGTCGTAGGCCAGCGTGACGCCCGCGCTATCACGGCCAGCGAGGTGGCATGCGGCCAAGTACTCCTCAAACGTCAAGTGTGGCAGCACATAGGTTTCGTCGGCCTCCTCGAGCAGCAAGCCGCTCTCCTCTAACAGCAAGCCCATAAACTGTTCGCTCGCGTGAACGGCCTCGGCACGCGCCGCCTTCGGCTGGGCCGGATTCAGCTTGCGGGCAAAGAAGGCATCGAGTGTGGCTCGTAGCAGCGGGCCGGTGAGGACGCCGCGACCATCTACCTGCTGACAATGGGCCGTGAAGGCCAGTTCGTGCAGCGCCGGTCGCAGTTCTTCTACCGTGAGGTGCGCCATGCCCAGGCGCTCGCCGAGGCGCTGCGGGCGGCGATCCACCTCGCTGGAGCGCACGCCCTCCCAGCGGTCAAGCAGCAGCTTCACCAACTCCTCATACACGTCGGCCCGCCGCTCGGGCATGCGCGTGTTGTTATAGTCCAGTAGCACGAGCATGGTCAGCAGCAGTGGCGATGCGGCGAGTTTCCGCAGCGCCGCCCGGTCGGGCTGCTCTAGCAGCGTGATCAGCCGTTTGGCGCGCTCGGCAGCCTCATCGGGCGTGTAGCGCCCCTGGCCGTCCAGACAGGTCGCGGCATACCACTTGGTGATAAAGCTACGCCCCTGGCCGAAGGCAAAGGGCTGGAGCCGGCGTAGCGCCCAGCCCTCGCGTAGTTGCCATGCGGCGTCCTGTTCGTAGGGCCGGGTGCGGCAGGTGACCACCACTGATGCAGCACCAACCTGGTGGGCGAAGGCGCGGATGGCATCAGCGACCCGCTCGCGGCGGGAGCGCGAGCCACCCGTGGTTGGCTCGGGCACGCCCGAGACCTCATCGAGCCCATCGAAGAAAAGGAAGGCGTTGCCCGCGATGATCGCCGCCTGCACCCGCGCCCGCAGCCCAGCCCGTAGTCCGCCCGCACCAAGGGCCGGGCGCAGCAGCGCCTCAACCAGCGTGTCCACATCCTGGGCCGGGTCGTCGCCGAGGGCCTGGGCCACCGGGCCAAGCGGGCAGAAGAAGGGGATGCGCAGCGTTTTGGTGCCGCTGAGCAGGGCGGTAGCGATAAAGACGGTCAGGTGCCGCAGACCAGTGGACTTGCCGGAGCCAGGGCTGCCGAGCAGCACGAGGCGCGGTCGCCCCTGGCCCTGCCCAATTGCCACGATCAGCCCCTCGGGGCGATACCACTGGCCTTCCCGCGTGCCGCGCCCGCCCAGCGTGCGTCGAGCCTCGTGCCACACCAGGCTGAGCGCCCGATCACCAAGGAAGATCGGGCGCGGGGGGCCGGGGGTGATGCCGCGTGGATCATCGGGAGTGCGAGGATCGAGGATCGGCAACCGCACATGCTCGGGCAACACCGTATCCGGATCCGCCGTGTCCATCTGCTTCTGGAGATCATCGAGTTTTAGCGCGAACGGGCCAGCGGGCAGCAGTTGGTCAGTGGTCAGGGTGGTGTAGACCTTGAGCAGGGCGATTTCGGGCATGATCGCCTGGTCGCGCCCGCTCCGCTCGCGTTCCAGCAGTTTGCCGAGCCGTAGGTAGCCGTGTTCCGCGACCAGGGATTGCAGGTAGCTATCGAGTAACGGCTTGGCATCGGCGGGTGGCTCCTGACCGAAGAAGAGCTGGATGGTACCCTGGTTCACGCCGACGGCGGTGCCGTATTGCTGTCCAGAGACATCGACGCGACCTTGGGCTAGGTCGGCACTCCCGGCGTGGTAGTGGTGTTCCTGGCGGGCGACAACCTGCCCCACGCTACCGCCGGGTGGCACCGTGATCTGTTGGACTACCTCGGCATCGCCGGACACGCCGATGCCAGCGGGGGGTGGCGCGGCCTTGGCGATCTGGGCCTCTAGCTCCGCGATGCGGCGGCGCATCGCCGCAAGCTCCTCCTCGGGGGTCATGGGCTGCGCCTCTCTGGTAGGACATTGGGAATAGCCGATAGCCGATAGCCGATAGCCGATAGCCGATAGCCGATAGCCGATAGCCGATAGCCGATAGCCGTCAGTTGGCTAATTTCGGCTAATACCAAGCCTTGCGGACAACTTACCAATCTCCACCTGGACGAAAATTCTGATAAGCAAATACCACAGATGTCCCACCAACCCGCTCTGATGCGCCATATCGGTTATCGGCTATCGGCTATCGGTTATCGGCTATGCACCACGCCCCGCAGCGTTTTGGCGCGTCGGTGTGGTGCGCCGTAACGACCGGCCCGTGCCCAGTGTAGCGTGTCCCGCGCCCCAGTGCAAGGAGCGAACACGCCGTTTACTCGTCGCTTGCCGTGCCCCCGCTCGCCGCACGGGCCTGCGACTTACGCCATCCGCCGAGCAGCCGTCCGACCTCGTCGGTCAGGCGGACGACATGCGCGTACTGGCCGACGGTGAGCAGATCGAGGGCCTGGCCCTGGCGAAGCAGCAGGCGCAGTTCGCTCAGCGCCTCATCGGCGGCCTGGAGCGCCTGGCGCTTATCCCGGCGGCGTGCGGCGGCCACAAGTTCGCGCTGAAGCAGCAGCACCGCCTCTTGGGTGAAGCGTCCGAGGGCGGCGCGGAAGTGGCGCGGGTAGCGCACGGTGGCCCGCAGCACCCAGATCACGAGCTCGTCGCAGCGGGCGAAGATAGGGGAGTCAGGCATCGTGGTAATTGTAGATTGCAGACTGTAGATTGCAGATTGTCTGACCCGGCGCGGCGCGTTCAGCCTTCATTTCGTGGTCTCCGTGCCTTCACTCTCGCGGTCCCATCCCGATTATGAAGGAGAGTCAAGGCTTCAGCCGGCTAAAGCCTTGACTCCCCTTCACGGTTCCAAGAAGATTGCAATGTCGCATCATCTCGCGCTTCGGTATCAGCGTGCGTAGCACCGCCTTGCGCAAGCCTGTCGTGCTGCCGTGCTTGGTCTGGCCAACCCAGCCGTGAACGGTGGCTCCAAGACGGTCAAGGTCAATCTCGCCCGCAGCGTAGGCGGCGAGGCGCTGGCGATAGCGTCGCCAGAAGGCCACCACGTTGCGGCGGCGCAGCCGTCGCCGCTCCGGGGTGATCGTCCAGCCGACAAAGGGGAAGCCCGCCGCTACCGGCGCGACCTGCGCCCGGTGCTCGTGGATGGTCAGGCGCAGCGCGGCCATCCGCCCGCGCACGGCATCGCGCCAGGCGTGCAGGATTCCCTTGTCGTCAGCGAAGAGCAGCAGATCGTCGGCGTAGCGCAGGTAGGCCCGGCAGTGGAGATCCTGCTTGATGAACATGTCGAGCGGGTGCAGAAAGGCGTTCGCCCAAAACTGGCTGGTCAGGTTGCCAATCGGCAGGCCACGCGGGCGCGTCAGGGCGAGTAGGTCGTCGCCAGGGAAGAGGACTGGCGTGTACGCCTCAGCGAGCAGATCGCGCCCGCCCGCGATAATCGTGCGGCACAAGTCGAGGACTCGCCGGTCGGCGAGGTGTCGGCTGAGTGTGTCGAGCAGGATGGAATGATCGACCGACGGAAAAAACTCGCGGACATCCAGCGAGAGTACGTAGCGGTTGCCACGGGCGAAGTGCTGGGCGCGGTTCAGGGCGGCGAGGGTGCCCTTGCCCACCCGACAGGCATAGGAGTCGTGGATGAAGCGGGACTCCCAGATCGGCTCGATCACCCGGCAGAGGGCGTGGTGAACGATGCGGTCCTCGAAAGGCGCGGCGGAGATGATCCGGCGCTTCCACTCGCGCACGACGAAGGTGCGGTAGGCACCGGGGGCATACGTCCCCGCCTCCAGGCGCTCCTGGAGCCGCAGCAGGCGCGTGTCGGCGTCGAGGTCGTAGGCGGACACGGCGGGCCGGGCGCGCTTGCCGCGCCGCGCCGCCAGGTAGGCCAGCCACAGGTTCTCGAAGCTGACCAGATGTGGCCACAGGTCGCGGTAGGTTATCGGCATGCCACCCCCTCAAAAAAAATCGCGATCCGCGCCTGCGGCGCGTTCGGTCAGGTTCTCGGCGCACCCGAATGTAAAACGCTTTACACAAAGCAGTAGATCAGAACGCAGAAAACAGAAGTCAGAAGACAGAAATCAGAACTAATGCGCGAGCCGAGGGGCAAGCACCACACGAAAACCGTTGCCGCCGTCGCCGCCGAGGTAGTTCCAGTTCCGCGCCCCGCAGCGTACATATGAGCTATCCGAGTGCCACGATCCGCCACGCCACGCTGTCCAACCATTTGTAAAGTCTTTTTGCGGCTGGTGGCTCCCCGCTGGATACGCCCGGTACTCGCTGGCCGTCAGTTCCCAGACATTGCCCGCCAGATCGAGGGCACCGCAGGCTGCCACACCCGCCGGACAGCAGCCCACCGGCGCGGGGTGACCCAGATTGCTTGCGTCATAGATTGCCCGCTCGGGCGTTGGCTCATCGTCGCCCCACGGGTAGCGCCGACGAAGCGGGCTTCCATCGAAGCTTGCCGCCACCTCCCACTCAGCCTCGGTCGGCAGGCGCAGCACATGGCCCGCTGGCAGCACATCAGCGAGCCGCTCGGTCAGCCACGCGCAGTAGGCCGTCGCCTCGTGCCATGTGACGCCAATCACTGGCTGGTTCGGGCCTTTATACTCAGTGCGATTCCAAAAGAGTGGTGCCATGCGCTTGTTTTCTTGCTTCCAGTTCCAGCTCTCCGGCAGCCACCAGCGCTCGGCCCCCTCGCCGTAGCCCTCGGCCACGAAGGGTGCGTACTGCGCGACCGTGAGCGGGAAGCGGGCGAGCCAGAACGCGGGAATCGGGAGAGATACTGGTTGCTCGTCCGCTTCCCAGCCGCCAATCACATAGGTCCCTGACCGCACATAGCGCCAGTAGTGGTCGCCGGTGTCCCCGAATGCCTCGTCACGCCGCCCCAGATCGCGCCGCCAATCAGCGATCTCCACCGGAGGTCGCGGGTCGCCCAGGATGCCCAGGGCCGCGCCCGCCTCGATCCGCATCACCAGCGCCGTCTCTGGCTCGGGCCGCTCCAGCACTGGCAGCAACGCTGCCCTGATGCGCTCCTCCAGCGCGTTCACCTTGCGTATGGGCCAGCGCCCCTGCATGTAGAGGCGCCCGCCCAGATCGGCGTAGCATGCCGCCGTCAGCACCGCATCGCGCTGGAGTTGCGCCAGGGTCTTCTCATCCGTGCCACTGGAGTCATCCAGCAGCGCGTCAATCCACTGCTCGGCCAGGCGGTGTTTCTTGTCCAGACGCAGGCAGCCCATCAGCAGCAGCAGCGGCTCGCGCCAGCGGTCGCCGCCCGCGACCCAGCAGGCGTAGGCCAATTCCACATCCTCCTGCTCGGCCAGGTAGCAGGCGGCGAGGTACTCCTCGAAGGTCAGGTGCGGCAGCACATAGCTGCCATCGCCATCCGGCTGCACCAGGCCGCTCTCGCGCACCAGCAACTCCAGGAACATCTCGATCTTCTCGGTCACTGCTGCCTTGCGCACCTGATCGGGCCGGATCGGGTTGATCACGGTGCGGAAACGCGGGTCGAGCAACTGGTAGATCAGCGTCTCGGCAATCACGCCGCGTCCGTCCTGAGTGTGGGCGTGGGCCTCGTAGGCGATCTGATTCAGCGACGCCCGCAGGTCGCTGGCGCGGAGCTGCGGCAGACCCAGGCGCTCGCCGAAGGGCACAAGCTTCACATGTTCCCTGTCGCTGGAGCGTACCCACTCCCAGCGGTCGAGCAGCAGGCCCACCAGTTCCTCGTAGACCTCGGCGCGCTCGTCGGGCAGTTGCTTCTGGTTATAGTGCAGCAGCACGACCATTGTCAGCAGCAGCGGAGAGGCGCAGATCGTGCGCAGGCCGGGCTTGGTTGGGATCGCCTGGAGCAGATCGTCCGTCTTCGCCGCGCCATCCGCAGGCGTAAACTTCGCGCCGTGGGCGGCGCAACTCTGCGTATACCACGCCGCAACGAAGAAGCGCACCTGGCCAAGGGCGAAGGGCGCGATTCGGCGCACCTGCCAGGGCGCAGGCAACTGCCATACCGGGTCGGCGCGGTAGGGGGTGGTGCGACAGGTGACGACCACCCGCGAGTCGCCGACCTCCTGGGCTAGGCGGCGCAGCGCCTCGGCGATCCGCTCGCGTCGGCTGAGCGGGCCATCGCGGGTGGGCTCGGGCATACCTGCGACCTCATCGAGCCCATCGAAGCAGAGCAGCGCCCCGCCGCCCGTCCACGCCCGCAGCAGCGTATCGCGGAGACCAATGCGCAACCCGCCCGCGCCGAAGATGCTACCAAGAACGGCGGCGATCAGGCAGTCGAGATCGTGGGCGGGGTTATCATCAAGATCCTTCGCCACCAACCCCAGCGGGCAGAAGATCGGCACGGGCAGCGGGTGTCCAGCCCAGCCGCGCAGGTCGGTTGGCGCATCGGTTCCCCCCGCGAGCAGGGACTCGGCGATGCAGACCACCAGGTAGCGCAGCACGGTGGACTTGCCCGAGCCGGGGTCGCCGAGCAACACTACGCGAGCGCGTGGCGCGGCCAGCGCCTCCACCGCCAGCTCCGGCTCGTACCACTGCCCGGCATAGCGCACGTCCTTGGCACGGTCGGTGGACGACTCGCGTGGGGTGGCCCGGCGCAGGCTCGACCAGAGATCGCGGATCGGGCGTAAGTTCGTGTCGAGGTGGGGAGTCCGCAGCGCGACCGCGACATCCTGGAGGTCATCGAGGTCGGCCAGCGGCAGGCGTAGGCGGTCGGGCGGTGCCCGGTCGGGGTCGGCAGCCGCGAGGGCCGCATCCAACTCCTTCGCCGTCAGGTCAAAGCGTTCGCGGGGGACATAGCCATCGGTGGCGAGGGCGGTATAGACGGCGCGCAGGGGCAGGGCGGGGGCAGCGGCGCGCTCATCGCCGGGGCGCTCCTTCGTCAGCAGGCGTCCGAAGGCCAGGGGCCGGTAGCGCTCGCAGAGCGTGTCGAGGTAGGCGTTGAGCAGGCTGGCCGCATCGTCGGGCGGCTGGCCGCCGAAGAACATCTGGAGGGTGGCCACTGCCACACCTACGCTGCCGCCAGCGGCGACGTTGAGCTGCTGCACCGTGTCGGCGTCGCCGGACACGCCGATGCTGGCGGGAGCGGGAGCGGCGGGGGTGCTGAAGACCAGGGTCTCGATGCGGGCGCGCTGGTCGGGGGGCAGCCCGGATGCCTTCTTCTCGAAGGCGGCGCGTGCTGTGGCCGCATCAAACTCCTCAAGTAGCTCGCGCAACTTTGTGGCCAGGGCAGTGATCTCGTCGTCGTTCATTGGCGCGTGTCTCCATCTCCCCGGAAGCACTGAGGCACTGAGGCATTGAGGCACTGAATCCGTACCTTAGTGAATCAGTGATTCCAAAAATACCGCGATCCGCGCCTGCGGCGCGTCCGGCCCGATCCCCGGCGTACCCGGACGTAAAACGCTTTACACAGAGCAGCAGATCAGAACGCAGAAAACAGAAGTCAGAAGACAGAAATCAGAACTAATGCGCGAGCCGAGGGGCAAGCACCACACGAAAACCGTAGTTGTTGCCGCCGCCGTAGAGGTCGTAACTGTACCGCGCCCCGCAGCGAACATATGAGCTATTGTTATACCACGATCCGCCGCGCCACGCCGTCCATCCATCTGTAAAGTCTTTTTGTGGCTGGTGGCTCCCATCTGGATACGCCCGGTACTCGCTGGCCGTCAGTTCCCACACATTGCCCGCCAGATCGAGGGCACCACAGGCCGATGCACCGGCAGGGCAGCAGCCCACGGAGGACAGTTTCTTCTGTCCGCCGGAGTCATAGATCGCCAGATCTGGGGTTGGATCGGCGTTACCCCACGGGTATAGCCGACGCTGTCCACTCCCATCATACGCCGCAGCCGCCTCCCACTCGGCCTCAGTCGGCAGCCGCAGCACATAGCCCGCTGGCAGCACTTGCGCACTGAGCCACGCACAAAACGCCGTGACCTCGTACCACGTCACGCCGATCACGGGCTGGTTGGGGCGGTGGTACTCCGGCCTCTCCCAGCCCCACGGCTGGGTGCGCTGACTCTTCTGCCGCCACGCCCACCCCTCCGGGTTCCACCAGCGCTCGGCACCTACACCGTAGCCCTCGGCCACAAAGGGCGCGTACTGCGCCACCGTCAGCGGGTAGCGGGCGATCCAGAACGCGGGGATCTGGATCGTCGCCGACGGTTCGTTTGACGCCCACCCGCCAATGCGGTAGGCGCCCTCGCGCACGAAGCACCAGTAGCCCGCCGGTTTGCCGAAGTCCGTGTTGCGCCGGGAAAGCTCCGCCCGCCATTGCTCGGCGGCGACCGGGAATCGTGGGTCGCCCACGCGGCCAACGAGTTCAGCCGCACGCAAGCGCTCGGCGAAGGGTGCCGCCGGGGTCTCGATGATCCGGGCGGCGAGCGCGGTGGCCGCGTGGTCGGTGGGTGTTTTAACGAGCAACGCATCCACATGCGTGAGCGCCTGGTCAAACGCCCCGGTATGAATCTGTGCGACGACAGGGGCCAGCCGCTCACGCTGGCGGCGCTGCGCCTCCGCTTCCTGGGCGTGAATCAACAACGCCTGAGTCTCAGGGGGCATCACAAACGGATGGTTCGTAAGGGTTGCAATGACTCCCGCCCAGTCGCCCTGCTCGGCCTGCTCCACCGCTCGCTCGGAGATACGCGCAGACTGAGCCTGCTGCCGCACCGCCGCCAGACTGATGCGGGGATGCGTATAGCCAGGGCGTTGGCGATCCATCTCGGCAATCATGGCCAGCACGGCTTCCCACTCCGCCTGTGCCACCAAATCCTCCACATCTTGCGCCTGTTCCGCGAGGGACTGCTCTGCACACGCACGCTGAAGCCGTGCCGTGAGATCCGCGTGATCGGGGTAGCGTGCGATGATCGCACGCCAGAGTTCCACTGCAGTTGGCCAATCCCCGTGAGACTCGGCATCCTCCGCCTGCGCCCGTGTCTGCTGGAGCCAGTATTCACGCCGTGCCCGCTCCAGGTTGGCGGCATCCCGCTCGGGCAGGCTCCCCTGAAGCATCAGCGACTCATAGGCAGCGACAGCATCAGCCCAGCATGCGCGAACCACCAGCCCACGCGCCGTGACCAAGCGCGGGTCACGCGGGTTGAGGGCGGGATGATCTGCGACAGAAGGCATCGGCACGTATGTGGGTTTCAGCACAGGCAGCGGAGCGAACTCATGAAGGGGAAGTGTTGTGTTTGGCGCGGCAATGTTCGCAGGGTGCGGCGGCGGCTCAGGCTGCGGTGCCTGCAGCGCCGTGTCATCCAGTAGATCCTCAACCGACACGCCCCATGTGCGCAGTGTCGCCTTCGCATGGTGGATGCCGGTGCGGGCCTCGCGGATGCCGTGGGCGACGACGGGCGGGGCGTTGGCGCTGCCGTGGTTGGCCTGCTGGGTCAGCAGCGTCGCCAGGGTGGCCCGGTGGGCCGCCAGCCGCTCTTGGATGTTCTCAATGTCCTGCGGGGAAGGCATGCGGCGATCCTGTCATCACACATCACACATCATCCAGCCCGTCCTCGACCGCGACGCCCCAGCCGCGCAGGGCATCCTTGATGCGCTGAATCGCCGTGCGGGCCTCGCGGATACCGTAGGCGACGGCGGGCGGGGCGTTGGCGCTGCCGAGGATGGCCTGCTGTCTCAACAATGTCGCCAGGGTCGCCCGGTGAGTCGCCAGCCGCTCGCGCTGGACGGCGATCTGCTCCGCCGACGCCTGGGACACTGCGCCGCTGGCAGGCGGGGGCACGGTGCTGCCCGACGCGATCATGATCGTGCCCAGGTTCACACCGACGGCGGCACCGTACATGGTGCCGCTGACATCTGTCGTACCCTCGGCTCCCTTGCGTACATCGCGACCGGCAACATCGCCCATACGAACATCGCCGGTCTGGGCAGCGTTGAGGGTGACGAGGGCGGTATGCTGCTGACGCAGCGCGGCGAGTTGCTGTGCGACGAGCCGATGGATCGGATCGGGCAGGGGCTGAGACAGGCTGGACTCAAGCTCGGCGATCTGTCGGGCGATGGACTCGGGTGTCTCGCTCATAGGGGGCTGGCCTCATCGTACAGGTGGGTCTTTGTGCAATGCCCTCACACTGCCGCACCGCGATCTCGCCGCAGGATCACACGCATCACCGAAGTGCCGCAAAAGACGCCGCATCCCAGCGCAGATCACCGCATCTCCTCGGCGAACAGCACGGCATAGGCATCCTCGGCGCTCACGCCTGTGCAGGTTGCATAGGCAGCGGCGATCTTCCACGCGGTGGTGCGCTGCATTCCGCCCTTGCGTTCGGGATGAATGGCCGGGTTCATCAGCGCATAGAGCGTGGTGCGCTCCACCCCAGCCGTGATGGCAAATTCAGCCATACTGATACCCGTCTTCGCGATGGTGTCGGCGAAGTTTGGTTTGAGAACAATGCGCTTTCGCATCGCCCCTCCGGTTCCTTGAGTCACGTGCATAGCAGAGTTCCTCTCACCGTAGGTGTACACGATAACAATAGCTTCCTTGTGACAAGATGCCTAAATAGTCCGAAGGGGAAGAAACCACCGTTTAGCGTACACCTACACCCCCTCTCAAAAAACTTAAAACAATTATATACGCTCAAAAACAATTGTCAACGTCCCTTCACACCTGCACGGACGGGAGGCAGGAGGCGGGAGGCAGGAGGCGGG
>CAIXLU010000498.1 GCA_903920315.1 uncultured Oscillochloris sp. | reverse complement strand
CGCCGCAGTGGCGGCTTAATCGCCTCCCTCCACACGGGGATAGGCACCGACTTAGGCGGTGGGCGCAGACGAGATTCGTATGTTGGATGCGTGTACCCATAGATTCACCTGCTGAAGGCCGGACTTTTTCAGCAGTCTCCTTTAGCCCTGGGATAGAAGGGCTTCACCCGCGTGAGCGGCTTTAGCGGTAGCTTCGGCATAGGACTTCCTCGTGCCGCAAACCGCTTGCAGTAGAACGAATAATCGGATATACTGCCACCATAGACGTAGGCGTTTGTGGCCTTGCGAAAACCAAACTGGTCACACGCGCTCTGCGGGGAGACATGTCGCGGCGGGAGACGCCGAGACACAAAACGCCTGTGGAGACTCGGTAAGTCCAACCGTCGTGGTTGGCACGGGTCGATGAAGCAGGAAGCCCACGAGCTTTAGCCATGGGTATTTCACAGGTTGATTATGCAGAACCCTGAACATATCATCCGGCTGGGTAAGGTGTTGGCTGCCGAGCAGCATCGCGGCTGCGATGATGGTGCCACACCCGATGGCCTCGACCGCTTCCTTAGTCTGTGGCAAGCCCAGGCTGATGGTGACCTGGGCCTTGCTGCGGTTCATGTTGCACTGTCTCTGCTCAATGACTATGGCGGCCAGACAATCAATGAGCGGATGGTGCGGATCTTCCAGGCCATCGAAAGCCTGCGCGCACTGTTTCGCGTGCCGGGGAGCGGGAGGCAGGAGGCAGGAGGCAGGAGGCAGGAGGCAGGGGCCGGGGGCCGGGGGCCGGGGGCCGGGGGCCGGGGGCCGGAGGCCGGGGCGGCTGGATCTGTTAAGAATACGCGTGCGAAGTCCAAGGCAGATCTTCCTGCCTCCCGCCGCCTGCCTCCTTCCTCCGGTTCTCCTCCTGCCTCCGGTTCCTTGCCTTCTGCCTCCGGTACTCCATCTGCTCCCTGCCCCCTGCCTCCTGCCTCCTGCCTCCTGCCTCCTGCCTCCCTCGGCCCTGCCGACCCGCTTGATGCCGTATCCGGTATTGTCAGAAAAGATGTACTCGCCTTCAAACGCCTCGGTCTGCGCACGATTGAAGATCTGCTCTACCATTTTCCGCACCGCTACGACGACTACAGTTCGCAGAAACATATCGGCGATCTGGTGGTGGGTTCGGTGGAGACAATTGTCGGCGAGGTGAGCGAGGTGCGCATGGCTGGCGGCGGGCCGCGACCCCGCGTCGAGGTGTCGGTCTCCGACGAGACCGGGGTGATCAAGGCGGTCTACTTTAACCAGCCCTGGCTTACTAAGCAACTACCCGTCGGCAAGATGATTGTGTTGAGCGGGAAGGTTAGTTCCTACGGCGGCGTCCGCCAGATGACGAGTCCAACCTGGGAACCCTACGTGCCGGATAGCGATGCACTGATCCACACCGGGCGTTTGGTGCCGGTTCACCCGCTCACAAAGGGTCTGCTGGATCGCAATGCGCGCAAGGTGATCAAGCATCTGGTGGACGAGGTGGCCCCCAGACTGCCCGAGTATCTGCCCGAGGTGACGCGGGTACAATCTGGTCTCGTCGGTCTGCCCGAGGCTATCGCCCAGATCCACTTCCCGGCCAGCGCTGACTCGCTGCTACAGGCGCGCACGCGCCTTGGATTCGACGAATTCCTCTTTATTCAGATTGGTGTATTGCAGCGCAAGTTGCTCTGGCAGGGCGAACTCGGCTACCAGCTACAGTTCTTCGCCGATGTTCACACGGATCTTCAGGCCCAGTTACCCTTTTCACTCACCACGGCGCAGCAGCGTAGCCTGAACGAGATCTTCGCTGATATGGCCCGTCCTGTCCCGATGGCCCGTTTGCTTCAGGGCGATGTCGGCTCAGGCAAGACGGTGGTGGCCGCCGCGAGTCTGCTCCAGGCAATTGCCAATGGATTTCAGGGCGCACTGATGGCCCCCACCGAGATCCTGGCCGAGCAGCACTACAAGGGTCTGAAGAAACTGCTTGGCCGGGTGCGCGTACCCCGTCGGGCTAAAGAAGAAGCCGAGGGCGGCAACTGGCGCGAGCGTATGAGTGCGGAGGATGCCACCCGGCTCGCCGAGATCAAGGCGCTACTCGGCATGACCGTCGAGGACGATATGGATGGGCTGGGGGTGCGCGTGGCTCTGCTCACCGGCAGCCTCGGGGCCAAAGAGCGGCGGCGCGTACTGGAGGGCATCGCCAAAGGCGAGGTAGATCTGGTGGTAGGCACCCACGCCCTGATCACCGAGAGCGTGAAATACCACAGCCTGGGCCTCGCCGTGGTGGATGAGCAGCATCGCTTTGGTGTCGAACAGCGCCAGAGCCTGCGCAATAAGGGCTTCAACCCGCATCTGCTGGTGATGACGGCTACGCCCATCCCGCGCACCCTGACGATGACGATCTATGGTGATCTCGATACCTCGATTCTCGACGAACTGCCCCCCGGCAGGCAGGTGATCCGCACGCGCTGGGTTCCTAAAAGCGAGCGCGGCAAGGTTTACCGCCACATGCGCAAGGAGATCGAGCAGGGTCGCCAGGCATTTGTGGTCTGTCCGCTGGTTGAGGAGAGCGATAAGATTGACCTGCCCTCGGCGGAGGAGATGTACGCGACTCTCCAGAACGATGTTTTTCCTGATCTGCGCGTGGCCCTACTGCACGGCAAAATGCTGCCCCGCGAGAAAGATCAGGTCATGGTCGCGTTCCGCGATCACGCCTACGATATTCTGGTAGCTACGGCGGTGATCGAGGTGGGCATTGACATCCCCAATGCGTCCACCATTCTGATCGAAGGTGCCGAACGATTTGGCCTCTCGCAGTTGCACCAGTTTCGTGGTCGGGTGGGCCGGGGAGAGCACCAGAGTTTCTGCATTTTGATCCCGTACAAAGAGAATGAGACCAGTGAGGAGCGGCTTGAGGCGCTAACCCAGAATAGCGACGGTTTCAAACTGGCCGAGATTGACCTGAATCTGCGCGGCCCTGGCGAGTTTTTTGGCACCCGTCAGAGCGGCACTCCCGACCTGAAGGTCGCTCAACTGGCCAATGTACACCTGCTCTACGCCGCACGTACGGCAGCCGAGGCGATTCTTAACGAGGATCCACGGCTCGTCCAGCCTGAACATACCCTGCTCAAGCAGAAAGTAGACGCCTTCTGGGTTGAGGCGCGCAAGGTAGGGTGACGCCATGTTGCGCACGACCTCGCACAGGGCTAGTGCAAAGTCCTGCCATCGTGTCGCCGTGGGGCTAAAGCCAATACTTTTTGAATAAGGAGTCTGCTGCCGCTCAGCCCTCACCCCCCAGCCCCCTCTCCCACTGGGAGAGGGGGAGTATTCCGCACCAGAACGCGATTTACTCCCCTCTCCCTAGGGAGAGGGGCAGGGGGTGAGGGGGCAAAGTCGGTACGAGATCGGCTTATTCGGAAAGTATTGGGGCTGTCCGAGCCCGCGAAGGCGGGATTCGCATAGGACTTACGCAGTTGCCCGCTTGTGAGCCATTCCTGCCTGTGGGAAGCCAGCCAAGACCGCGCTGGGGTCGGTCAGAAACTGTCGTATGGCAGGACGGATGATGTCCATCTTGGTGGTAAAGCGCGAT
>CAIXLU010000497.1 GCA_903920315.1 uncultured Oscillochloris sp. | reverse complement strand
GGCCGCTTCAGCGGCCTTCGTCGAGTCTAGCCCGCCCGTTTACGGGCCGGGCGGCTGGGATGACAGCGTACCTTCTACGGTATTGCGTTTTTACCCTCCTGCATCCGGCTCCTGTAGGCTCTGTATCACCTCTTCGAGTTCGCGTAGGAACCCGTTGATCGCCGTGAGCATATCCTGGCGAGTGTCTTGAGGGATGGGCGACATGTGTTTCCACCGTAGGATGACACCGTGAATATGGGCGATCTCTCGCTCCATGACGTGAGAAATGTCGCTACCATGATCACTTTTGTTTTTGCGCAAAAACAAAGTGGCATCGGATGTCGTCACAGGAGCGATCTCGGACACCGTGTTTTTGCGCAAAAACACATCACCGTCCTGAGCGGTGGTGGGCTCAGGTTCGGCAATCTTGTTTTTGCGCAAAAACACATCACCGTCCTGAGCGGCGGTGGGCTCAGGTTCGGCAACCTCGTTTTTGCGCAAAAACACATCACCGTCCTGAGCGGTAGTAGGTTCAGGTTCGGCAATCGTGTTTTTGCGCAAAAACACATCACCGTCCTGAGCGGTAGTAGGTTCAGGTTCGGCAATCTTGTTTTTGCGCAAAAACAAGATGCTGGGTTCTGATGGTGCCCCCAGTAGTTCGGACGGGTGCAGTCGCTGCTCTACCTGGCGTCGTACCTCCACCAGCGCGAGGCTGTCATTGCGTACGGCGGTAACAAGCGGCGCACGCTCCTCAGGGGAAAGTTTCTCCAGGTGGATGATATGGCTAAGAGTGTCGGGTCGCTCCGCCACGAGGTCACGCAGGTCGTCGTCGAGCCGGAGTAAGCGCATCCGATTCATGACGTAACCCTTGCTCTTGCCGATGCGTTGACCGATCTGGTCGTAGGTGTAGCTAAGTTCGCTCTGCATCTGGCCGAAGGCGACAGCCTCCTCCAAGGGGGTGAGGTCGGCCCGCTGAAGATTCTCAATCAGCGCCAGTTCGATCAGAGCGGTGTCCGACGCCTCATCACGGATGATCGCTGGCACCATGTCTCGCCCGGCCCGCTCGCTCGCTCGCCAGCGGCGTTCGCCCGCGATCAGCTCGTAGCGGCGCACCGCACCGTCCCAGTTTGTGAGCCGCACCGCCTTGACGATAATGGGCTGGATAACTCCGTGTTCTCGGATGCTGGCGGCGAGTTCGTCGAGGGCCACATCATCGAAGCGAGTTCGCGGCTGGCGGGTGTTGGGCATGATTTCGCGGAGCGGGATCTCGATCACATCCTGGCGTGGGCGCTCCTTTCCGTGCAGGGCGGGGTCAGGGCGCGCCGCCAACGTATCGCCCTGAGCGAACTCGGTTGCCCGGTCGCGAAGAGAAGGGCGTTTAGGAGGCACGGCTGATTACCTCTGCCAGGTCGCGGTATGCCTGTGCGCCGACGTGCTTCGGATCGTACTGTAGCAGTGCCTTGCCTGCCACCGTCGACTCAGAGAACCGGACGCTAAACTTGATAGGATGAAACACTTTCCCCGGATAGCGCTCGTGCAGTTCGGCCAGCACCTCATTGTCAAGTGTTGTGCGCGGATTATATTTGGTGGGCAGCACCCCCAACAGCTTCAGGCGCGGGTTCGTGCGCCGCCGGATGCGCTCGATCGTCTTCGTTAGGTGATCGAGTCCGCGCAGAGCCAGGAACTGTGTCTCGCAGGGGACAAGGTATTCGTCGGCGGCGGTGAGCGCGTTCAGGGTGAGCAGGCTCAACGATGGCGGGCAGTCAATGAGGATCCAGTCGTATCGATCAATCGCTGGTGCGAGCGCTTCAGTGAGGATCTGGTCGCGCCCGACCTCTGCGCTCATCAGCAGTTCGGCGGAGGCGAGGTCAATGACCGAGGGGATAAGGTTCAGCGGGCCAACCTGTAACGCAACCTCCGCGAGAGTCGCCTCTCCCATCAGTACTTCGTGCAGGCTTTTTACCAGATCTGTTGGCTTCACTCCAAGCGACTCGGTAAGTGATGCCTGGGGGTCGAGGTCAATCAGAAGTACGCGCTGACCGCGCTCGGCGAGCGCCATGCCGAGATTGGCCGTGGTGACAGACTTCGCTGTCCCACCCTTTTGAAGGATAATCGCGACGATACGTGCCATACGAGGTGCCTTCCTGCACATCTGCTGGACGATGTTGACCTACGAGGATGGGGAGTCACGCCCTGCTTCTGCCTTGATAAAGCGCCCTGACACGCCCCGTGGTCGTGATACGACGCTCTTCCGCTCACGTACAGCCACAAAGAGGCGGGTGATTGCCTCGTCTTGTGCAATGTCGGTGCGGCTGGCGTAGACTTTCGCGATACGTGCTGCATAGGCACCGCTCAGGTTACGGCGACCAGCGGCCACATGGGCAAGGTGGTACCGGTTGATCTGTGCCTGGGCGGCGGTCTTCGCTTGGGTAAGACCTGCTTGCTCAAGCAGGGCGATGAATGTCTCAGCGACCTGGTAGATCACCAATGCCTCACAGCGCTGTCTTTTGTTGTCGGATGTGGTGATAGTACCATAAAAGACAACAAGAGTAAACACGTCGGTGCGTCCTGAATCGTTCGTTATCCCAATGCCAACATCCGCAGCGCCACGACGATCACAACCACCACGACGACCGGCAGCACACACCCCATGCCGCCCTGCTCCCGTGTCGGCTCAGCCACCACGTAGATAATCTGCGGCGGCACCGACCGCGTGGGCAGCAGCGCCCGCAGCATGGCGAGGCCGACGAGTGCGAGCAGTCCGTAGACAATCAGGGTTTCCTTTCCGGTGTGCGCTGTTTCTTACTACAGGTGTACTGCCGTTCACCGGGCGGCTGAAGCCGCCGGCTCGTGGGTACGAAGGCCGCCTGCGCAGCCTATCTGAGGCCGTGCTTGAGGCATTGATTGCTCAGGCCCGACGCTTTGCGGACGGCTAGGCGCGGCGGGGGGACATGGAACCCGCGACACGCCATCGCCGCCAGCGCATCAGCCCTGATTGCAATTTCCCAGCAGCGGCACCAGCGCCGCGTTGAGCGCCGCGTAGCCTGCTACGCTCAGGTGCAGTTCGTCGTCGGCGTAGGTGTCGCGCACGTAGCCGTCCGATCCGGCCAGCACTGTAGCACTATCGAGTACCTGAACGCCCGCCATGCGCAGGCCGAGCAGATCGCGGTTGACCTCGGCGATGGCCCGCTGCACCGCCGTATCCGGCAGCGGGCCGTGGGCGAGCGGGAAGATCGTCGTCAGCACTACGCGTGCGCCCAGGGTGCGGGCACTGGCGACAACCGCCTCAATAGTCCGCCGCGTCGCGGCTACGGCATGCGCCCGCTCGCGACTTCCCAGCATCAGTTCGGCTAGGTCGTTAACGCCCATCTGTAGGACGACAATGTCCGGTCGCAGCGGGGACACAACGGCATTGAGGCGCTGAAGCACATAGGCGGAGGATGCGCCGGGCAGTCCCCGGGCGATGCACTGCACGCCTTCCATCTGCGGGATGTCCCACCAGTCCGCACGCGAGTCGCCGTAGAAGACGACCCGTCGTGGCGCGAGTGTCAAGCGACGCTAATTTCTTTACCCCGATGACAATTAGAACTTTCCCTCGCGGGTGGTCAGGACGCCGCCGGTGGCGGTGGCATGGTAGCGGCTTTCTGGGCGCTGGCTTCACGGGCACGATAGTGCTCCAGGCCCATCAGTCATGTCGAGGATCACGGAACGGAAGCTCGTTGCGGCCTTCAGCCATGGGAGCTACGTGGCACTATCCACCCGAACCTCCACGTCGGGATGCTGCGGATCCACCAGTCACTGGTCTCGCACGTGCGGGATTATTTTCGCCGTTTCGAGGGTCCCTTTTCCGCCGAAATGTTACCCAACAATCGAGGGGCTCTCCGCCGCAGCCTGCGGTTGTCGCTGCGCTGGGGGCGTGGTGGTGGCCTTCTGGGCGCTGGCCTCACGGGCCCGGTAGCTTTCCAGACCCATCATGTCCAGGATCACCGAGTGGTGAACCACCCGGTCAATCGCGGCCATCGTCGTCATCGGGTCCTGGAAGATCCGGTTCCACTCCGAAAACACCAGGTTTGTCGTCAGGATCACGCTACGGCGCTCGTAGCGCTCGGCCAAAAAGGTGAACATCACCTCCATTTCGTCCCGACTATGCTGCACATAGCCGATGTCATCCAGGATGACGCACGCGAAGCGGTCGAGACGGGCCAGTTCGCGCGGCAACCGCAGGTCGCGCTTGGCGGCCAGCAACTGCTGCACCAGAGCCGCCGTACTCGTCCAGTAGACCGTGTGGCCCTGACGGACGAGTTGATGTCCCACCGCCGCCGCGACATGACTTTTCCCTGTCCCGGGCTTCCCGATCGCGATCACATTGACCGCCTGCGGCACAAATGTACCGCTCTGTAGCCGCTCAATCTGCTGGGCCAGCACCGGGCCGAAGCAGTCCATGTCAAGCTGGGCCATGGTCTTCTCACGCGGGAGGCGCGATTCGCGCAGCAGTCGCTCAAAGCGGCGCTGCTCGCGGTAGGTATCCTCCTGCTGCACGAATGCGTAGAGAAAGGCGGCATGGGTCAGACCCTCTTTGGCCGCCCGCAAGGCTAAGGCATCGACCTCGGCGGGCGTATGGTGCATCTGAATGCGGTGCAGGAGCCGTGTCAGATCCTCATGACGATTAGTCACCGGTACACCTCGTGGTCAGCAGCGCGTCGTACACCTGGAAATCGAACTGCGGGGTGCGGAGCTGCGGGACGGCGGCTGGCTCTGCGCTGCGCACCAATTCACGTACGGCGTCAAAGGTGGGGGTTATCCCGCTCTCGGCCAGGAGGGTCAAGGCCGCGATCACATCGACCTCACTCGTCGCGGCAGCCAGGTGGAGCACCCGCACGTACTCCTTGTCGGCCCGGCTGGGCTGCTGGGCGAGCAGGGTGTCATAGGCGACCCGAAAGGCGGTCGTGGGGAAGAGTTCGTCACGAAAGCGATACTGGGCAAACGCCCCGGGCGTGCGCACGAGCGACCAAATCAGGTGATGGTAGTCGATGTGGGAGCCAAAGCGCCCGTGCAGGCGGGGCAGGGTCAGCGTCAGGGTGCTGCCAACATACAGTTCGAGGGTTTCGGCCCGCACGCGCACGATCAGGGTCACGCCAATCAGGCGTGAGGGCACGGAATAGGTGTTGTGCAGCACGCGGATGGTACTGAATCGGGTGACGGTGACGGGCACCTCACGACAGGGATGCAGCGGGGTGGTGGGCAAGGGGCGCAGGGTATCCAGTTCCGTCATCCAGCGTAACTGGCGGGTCTGGTTGCGCTTGCGGGCCAGTTCGTGAAGCCAGGCGACATAGCTGGCGCGGTCGGCGAAGTCACGGTTCCCACGTGCCCGGAGCGACTGGTCCACGGCCTCCTTGAAGCGGTGGTGGGCCTGCTCGACATCGCCGTTCTCATGGGCTTCGCCGGCGGTGTTGGTGGACGGCGTCATGCCGTAGTGGGTCATCAGGGCCAGGTAGCCGTCCGTCCAGCGCCGCTGGCCGTCGGGTTCGATGGTCTGAACGGCCGCCGAGAGGTTATCGGTGCGGTGGTTCTCCGGCACGCCGCCAACCTGCCAGAGGCAGAACTCCAGCCCCTCGGCGAGGGTCTCAAAGCTCTCGGTGAAGCAGAGGGCGACCGCTTCGATATTGGAGTAAGTCAAGACAAAGTGGAAGAGCAGATGCGGGAAGGGCACATCGGCGATCGTGATCGCCAGCTCCTCCATATGGGTGAAGTCGGACTGGCCGCGCTGGCCGGGCTGGTGGATCTGTTCAAAGATGACGTCATGGTCGGGGCCGTGGAGGGCGCGCCAGGTGGCGACGTGGCGCTGGAAGCTGCGCATCTGGCCAGGTGCGTACCGCTCAGGATAGCGCTCGGAGAGGATGGTAAAGAGCGTTTTGGCCTGGAGCGCCGGGTCGCGCTGGAGTTCCTGCTCGACCCAGGACCAGTCGGCGAGAAAGGGATTGGCGCGCGTGCGGTAGTCGCGCGCTTGGCGCATGCCACTGGGAAGGGCGGCCGCGCGCAGGTATTTGCGGGCGGTGGGCACACTCATTCCGGCGCGGGCGGCGGCTTGTTCGAGGGTCTTGCCCTTCGTGCGAGTGCGGAGCATTAGCTGTACCTCGGTGTCGGTTTTCATGGCACCTCCTTGTGAGGGCCATGGTACGGAGAAGCGAGACAAGCGGGTGAGCCGCGAAGGGAAAGTTCTAATCGTCATGAGGTGCTAGTTTACTGCGTCGTTGAACACCCGACCATCCCATTACGGGAAAGTAGCGAGTATGACCGCCATATTACGGCGCTTATGGCCCGTTCTGTGGGTTTAGTGGATTTAGTGGACATGGTAGCGGTTGATACGTTGCTCCTCTCGGCGGGCGCAATGACCGAATTGCACTGCTTGCACAACTGGCTCGAACCGCAGTTAGGTGAAGATGGCGACCTCGGCAACCTTGCCGATTGGGCGGGCAAGCTGCTGGGTACCGTGGCCCGTATCGCCGGGCTACTGCATATGGCCCAGCATGGCCCTGAAGGGGTAAGAAGCCCGATCGACGGCCCGACCATGTCCGGGGCTACGCTGATTGGGCGCTACTACCTTGCGCACGCACAGGTAGCCTTTGGGCTGATCGGCGCGGACCCTCAGGTAGAACAGGCGCAGAAGGTGCTGCGGTGGATAGTGCAGAGCGGGGTGGACACCGTAACCAAAGCCGATATGTGGAGAGGTCTACGCCGTGGGAGCTTAAACACCGCCGATGATCTTGATGCGCCGCTGGGTTTGCTGGTACGGCATGGGTATCTACGCCCACGGGCAGCCGAGCGGAAGGCGAAAGGGCGCACCCCTTCGCAAGCATATGATGTCAACCCGCTATCCCTGCCACGAAATCCACTAAATCCACGAAATAGCGGGGGCGCAACCTTCACGCCGCTCAACGCACCGCATGTAATAGAAAAGGTAGATTTCGTGGATACCCCTACGACTTCGCACATACCCGCTGCGCCGATCTCCCCTGAGATCCGCGCGTATGCCGAGGCGGTGCTAAACCTATTAGATGCGAAGTCCGTCCAACCTGCTGCGCCTGCGGGCGAATACTCGGACGAGGTGTAGCCGATGAGCTTACAGCACGCCCTCACCGACCTCCGCGACGCCGGGGTGCATACCATCGCCCTTGACCCCGTGGCGGGCAAGGTGCGATGGACCGCCCCTGCGCCCCTGTCCGATGCCCTCCGCGCCCTCGTCGCTACGTACAAAACGCAGATCCTGGCGCTGGCGGGTGATGAGCCGCTCGTCACCACGCCGGACGATCTGATGAAGCGGGGACTGGCGGTTCCGCCGAATACCTCCGACGGTCTCATCGCCTATCGCGCCGATCTGGATGCCGCGCTACGGTACGCAGGGGAACACGATACCCCAACCGCCTGGCGGTACGTGTGTGAGCAACGGGCCAGGGTTGCCAGCTTTGAGGATGACCTGTTCTTCGAGATTTCGGATCTGATCGAAGCAGCGAAGCGCCAGACGACCGGCTACACCGGCGAAGACCGCGCCATGGTGTGGAAACCTGGTATCGATCTTGATCTCATCGACTCGGCGATTGCCACGTGGCGGATGGATCGGGCAGAGCCGGAAGCTGAAATGGAACCAACCAAAGTGGGCAAACAGTCAACGCCACAAGAGGCATCACCATGCTCGACCAAACCCACATTGATTTGCCCGCCGTGATCGAGCGAAGCGGCGTAGATCTGCACCGCGAGGGCAAAGGATATCGCGGTGCCTGTCCCTTTCACGGGGGCAAGAGCAACACCAGCTTGTCAATTTTCGAGAAGACAGCAGGAGGCTGGGGATGGTCATGCTTCGCCGGGTGTGGATCGGGTGATGCCGTCGCATGGGTGATGCGCCGCGAGGGTCTGGCCTTTCAGGATGCGTGCGAATTCCTACGCCTTGACCTGCCGACCACGCACGAACCCCGACCACTTCGACCGCCGGAGGATGCGCCTGAGCCGAGCGACGTATGGCAGGCGGTCGCACGCGACGTTGCCGAGCGTTCTGAGCGCGTCCTATGGGCCTCTACGGGCACTAAGGCACTGGCCTATCTTCGCTCACGAGGGTTGACGGATGACACGATCCGAGGGGCGCACCTTGGCTATAACCCCACAGATCGGTGGATACCACGGGCAGAGATGGGACTGGACATGGATGATGATGGCCCGCGCACCGTGTCCCTACCTCGTGGCATCACCATACCCTGGACGGTCGGCACCGCGATCTGGAAGGTGTTTCTTCGCACGCCGGAACATTCCCGCCCGGATGGGACGCGCTGGCCAAAGTATCACCAGATCTCAGGAGGTGGCAACGCTCCCTGGGGTGTTGATGCGATTGTGTCGGGAAAGCCCCTTATGCTTGTCGAGGGTACCTTTGACGCCCTGGCCGTGGCTCAGGAGGCGGGAGATCTGATAACACCCATTGTCACCGGCACCACGGGAGCCAGGAGGGTGCGCTGGATTGCGCGGCTTGCGTCGGCACCGCTGGTACTCCTCAGTTACGACGCCGACGTAGGTGGCGATCAGCCGACCGTGTACTGGGGCAAGGTTCTACCGAACACGCGGATCTGGCGAGCGTACTACGATGATCCCGCCGCAATGCTCTCGACGCCGGGTATGGTGCGTGCGTGGGTTGATTCTGGCATCTCTTTCCAATGAGAGAATAGCGGCACGAAGGCACTACAAACCAAACCACGCAAATGACCAGATCACCGCTCGTGTTGGGCCAAAGCGTGGCCCAGGCTGCGAAGTCTCTTAGCACACCCGAGTCCACCGTCTGCCTCTGGATACGTGCCCCGATGTATGAACATTTCGCACATTGACATTTTATCGCTGCCGTGGCATCCAGAAACAAGGACGCTTGTCAACAGAAAACCACCCCCAGCCAGCAAAGCATCGAGGTGGATCGTCTGTACGATAGACCCGCAAGTATGTTTCAACCCTCACCCGGCGCGAAAGCCGGGTGCGACCAGCGTTATCCCTCAGTAGACTAACAGCGTAAACAATTTCAACCCTCACCCGGCGCGAAAGCCGGGTGCGACACCTTGCACAACATACTCTGACTGCTGCCCACAATATTTC
>CAIXLU010000496.1 GCA_903920315.1 uncultured Oscillochloris sp. | reverse complement strand
GTCACCACGCCCACTCGTTTTGAAGACGAGGGCAGCCACCGGGCCGCATCCGCTCTCATTGCTGATTGTAGGAGTCAGGCCCATGCCTGTCAAATTCGGGCGAGGTTCTCTTAAGAATCAGAAATGTGCCAGTTTCGCTGGCACATTTCTGATTCTTGATGCGGATTTTTCGGGCGGCGGGCCTACAGGCGGAAGAAGTCTACCACCTGGCTGCGCTCCTCGTCGCTCGGCATCATTTCGATGAAGGTGACGCGGTGCCAGGGGTAGATCACCGCTTGTACCCCGGCGGCAAGGTAGCTCACTGGCTTGCCGTCGCGCTTGCGCATGTTTGTCACTTTGATGTACTGGTCGCTCGGCTGCGGATCCTGGTCAATGTCGGCCAGCACCGGGTCTTCGCCGCTCAGGTGGAGGACAATTGTCTTCGCCACACGGATCTCCCTATGCAATCTCAAAGCGTAGTATCAGCGTCCCGAACTTTAGCTCGTCGCCGTGGGCGATGAGTGTGGGGGACTGGGGTGCCAGCCGGGTGCCGTTGATGAAGGTACCGTTGGAACTGCCGAGATCTTCGAGCATGTAGCCCTTTCGGTTGGGGACGATGATTGCGTGGCGTCGCGATACCCCCGCATCGTAGCCGCCGTCTAGGCCCAGATCTATATCGGGGTAGATGCCACGCTGGTTGTCCTTGCGGCCCACAAGCAATTCCTCGCCAGACTCAAGGTTGATCCGTCTGCCGCTATTGATCACCACCAGGCAGATTCCCGATACTTTCGCCACCGGTACAGGTGCGGGGACAACCATGGGTGGCCCGTCTTCCACAACGCTGGGGATGCCATCAACTGTCCGGCTGAGCGCATTGGTGGTCTCGCGCCGTGGTACCTCAGCGATCAATGAGGCACCGCACTCCGAGCAGAAGATTGTGCCGTTCATCTGCTGCGCATTGCAGTGGTTACAACGTATCATCGTGCTTCTCCCAGCCTCACGCCTCACGCTCCTGAGTCTCGCCGCCCATCAGTCCACGTGTCCCGTACTTGATGCGCTTGCGACCCTCGGCACTGGTCTGCCCTGAACGCAACAACCGGGTGGCTTCATCCTGCACCGTGTGAGCCAAATCAACATCGCCCGCATCAAACAGGCGCGTGCCAGCCATTTGTAGCCGCCGGGAGGCATCTTCGATTCGTCCCGCCGCCATGTCTTGCCACGCTCCAGCCTGGAGCCGGTAGGCTACCAATCGCTCCAGCCAGTGCTTGACTGTAGCGTCTACCTCGTAGTTTACGCTCGCCGCCTGCCGCACGCCGATGCGCAGTACTACGTTGCCCTCTTGGTTGAGCAGGTTCATACCGGGCAGGCTGTAGCGCAGGGTGATCCGGAGCAGCGGGTGATCACCAATGGCCAGGGGCGGTACCACCACCTCTAGCAGAAATGCCTGCGGATCGCTGCCCGGCCAGTCGCCCAGGTTCGCCGCCCAGATAAGGTCTTTCTCCTCGGCGGCCTGCACCGCCGCGATGAAGGGCCGCACCCGGTCGAGCGAGCGCAGCCGTGCGGCGGGACGCATCTCGGCGCGTAGATTCATATCCTGGGCAAACACCGAGTGCATGCGCTTCACCTCGTCGGTGAAGATCTGCGAAATCTCGTTGGACGAGGTGATGTACTGCGTGCGGCTGTTTTCGCGAGCCGACATGGTTTCGAGCAGATCTTCGTTCCACTCGTTTCCAATGCCCAGGGCGGTTAGTCCCACACCACGGCCCTGGGCGCGCCGGACGATCTCTACGCAGCGGCCTTCGTCGCCGTAGGTGCGCCCGTCGGTGAGCAAAAGGATGCGGCTGACCCCCCGGCTCACCAGGGCGCGCTGGACCTCTTGGAGGGCGAGGGCCATGCCGGTGGCCATCTCCGTGCCGCCCGCCGCCTCGACACCGCCAATCATGCGTTTGAGATCAACCTTGTTGCGAACCCGCTGCGAGGCGATCACCACCTCGGCCCGGTCGTTGAAAGTAACCAGAGAGAGACAGTCATCTTCGCTGAGCATGTCAACGATGCGGTTGGCTCCCTCTTTCACTTGCTGAAGTCGCTCGCCGCGCATGGATGAGCTGCGATCAATCACCAAACAGAGGTTCAATGGTAGTTTGGGTGTAGAAGTTGGCACCCCATGAGCGCTCATCTCAAGCAGCACGTAGATCAGCTGCTCCTCAGCGGCATCAGGAAGCACGCTACGGCTTAGGGTTGATCGGAGCTGGATGCCGGGTGCCATGGGATTACCTTTCTGCCAGTGGCAGCGACACAACAACCGCTGAAATATTGTCCTCGCCGCCGGCGAGGTTTGCCAGTGCAATCAGTTCGTTACAGGTATCTTGTGGCCAGGGACTGCGCCCCAACGCTTGGGCAAGCAACGGATCTTCAACCATCCCCCAGAGTCCATCGCTACAGAGGAGCAGGTGTGAACTGACGCCAACCGGCTGGTAGATGAAGTCTACCATCACCTGGGGTTGTTGTCCGACGGTGCGGTAGAGCTGGTTGCGCAGCGGATGTTCGCGGGCCTCGGACGGGTTGAGCTGGCCAAGTTGGATGAGCCGCCCTACGGTGGAGTGGTCATTGGTGATTTGGCGCAGCCCGCCCGGTTCGTACAGATAGGCCCGCGAGTCCCCGACGTGGGCGATATAGAGCCCATGCCCCACCAGCAGAGCGGCGGTGCACGTCGTTCCCATGTCCGTCCCCATTGCTTGGGCAGTATCCCAGATCGCCTGGTTGGCGGCCTGCACTGCCGAGACCATCAGGGGTTGCAGGGCGGCACTCATCGTGTCGTCGAGGGCGGGCAGCACCAGTTGGCTGAGTATCTGATGGACAACTGTGCGTACCGCCAAGCGACTGGCAATCTCGCCGCCTTGGTGTCCTCCCATGCCATCGGCCACAATGAACAGGCCCACCGAGAGGTCGGTACTCTCGCGGGGCAAGGTGGTGAGCATGGAGAAGACACTATCCTGGTTGTTCTCGCGCACCCGCCCGATGTCGCGGGCTGCCATTGCGGAGAGACCCTGGGCCGATTGGCGGGCGCTGAGAACGGGCGCTTCGTCATCTTCGAGCTGGTGAGTGACATCCATCGGTTCGGTGACATCCTTAGGCGGGGCGACGTGCGGGGATGACTGAGCAATAGAGGCGGCGAGACGCTTGCGGGCATCGTCCATGCTCATCGCACCCATCGGAGCAGTTGGCGTCTCGTCGGGCGAGGTATCCGCAGCCAGCGGAGCTGCGTCATCCCACCAAATCGCGTCGTCCGATGTCGCGGACTGCACACCTGTAGCGGGTGCGACCGACGGGGGGACGACCGCCGCGCCTTCTGGCGGAGCATCGGGTGCTGTTGCCAACACCTCGCCCTCGCTCCCACGGAATAGCTTGCGAAAGAAGGTCATACCTATCCTTTCAGGGCGTAGACACTGTGATCCATGCTGCCCACATACACGATCCCCTCAGACACCGCAGGTGTCGAGACGATTGCCGCGCCGGTGGGATACTTCCAGATCAGCGTGCCCACGCTCGCGTCGAGACAGTAAACATTTCCGTCTACCGCACCGAAGTAGATCCGACCACCCTCCGCACGCGGCGATGAGGTGATCTGGCTGCCCGTCTCGTACTTCCATACCAGGCGACCATTCTTCGCCTCCAGGGCGTAGAGGATGCCATCAACGCCGCCAACAAAGACGCGGGTCCCCACCACGCAGGGCGATGAATTTATATAATGATTAGTACGAAAGCGCCACGCGGGCCAGCCACCCTCGGCGTCAAGGGCGTAGAGGTTCTGGTCAAGAGAGCCAACAAACACCAGCCCCTCGCTATAGGTGGGCGACGAGCGCACCGGCTGTTGAGTGCGCTGTTTCCACTTGAGGGCACCAGTACGCACTTCTAGGCAGTAGACGTGACCATCATCGCCGCCAATATAGATCACTGGCCCGTTGACGCACGCGGATGAGCGAATCGGGTTCCAGGTGCGATATTTCCAGATCGGCGTACCACGAACCCCGTCGAGGGCATAGACATGCTGGTCGTCTGATCCGACAAAGATCACGCGGTCATCCACCCGTGGCGACGAGCGAATCGGCTTTGCGGTGCGAAATGTCCAGCGCAGACCACCCCGACGTACATCGAAAGCGTAGACCGCACCATCCTCCGAGCCGACGATAACATTATCTTGCCAGACGGCGGGCGAGGAACTAATGCCGCCGCCGGTTGCAT
>CAIXLU010000495.1 GCA_903920315.1 uncultured Oscillochloris sp. | reverse complement strand
TAGCGTATGCGCAAGCATGAGCGAGGCACTTGGCGTGGACACGGCAGTAAACTATTTTAAAACATATACTTCTCGTCCTTGTTTGCCTCGGAAAGTAATCCGTTATCTCTTGATATAGTTTGTGTACTAGCACAACGCCCCATTCTCGCGGCATTTGCACAGTATTACGTTGACAATCTGCGCGAAGAGACAGCCAAGGGGAATCGAGAGAAAGCACAGCGCGGGTTTTGGGTTGGGCCGGTTCCGGTTGGATACAAGAAGCTAGATAAAGGCACCATTGTACCGTCTGATGATGCAGAGACCGTCAGGGAACTATTCCGACTCTACCTGTCGGGATTGAGCTTTTACGAGGTTGCGGATCAGTTGAATGAGCGCGGCCTGCGACCAAACGAGCGGGTGTGGGGACGTGAGAATGTACGGGTCGTGTTGAAGAATCGCGCCTATATCGGGATGGTGAGTAGTGGAGGGATTGAGTATCAGGGCAGCCATGACCCGCTGATTAGCAATGAGCTATGGGACGCGACGGTTTCGCGCCGCGCTGCATCTACACGTCCCAGAGCGACGAACAGGAAGGATGTTGAGCCGGGGCCGCTGTCTGGACTTTTGTACTGCGCTGGCTGTGGTAAGCGGCTGTGGTTCAAATACAGCCGTGCCGAGAGCGGTACGAGGTCGTTTCACTGCCGGGGATATGGCAGAACCTGCACAGGTGCCCAGTTCCTTGCCAGTGTAGCCGAGCGAGCTGCTGATGACCTCGTGGAGCTTGTTGCCGCTGGGGACATCCGCGAGGTTGTGGAGCGTCTGTATGTGAGCAAGGGAGAGGTCGTGCGGGTGAAGCCGACAAACCGTTACAGGAGGTTGTTGGCGAAGATAGGAGTAGCGATTTCAGAGGAGTAGAAACGACATCCCATCAGGCACCCCATCTTTAGTATCGCCTAAATTCCAGCGTGTATGACTGTACCAAGCACTGCGATTAAGTCGCGGTGCTTTTCTTTGCCCACTATCCGTACCACCTCACCGTTATCTATCTCTACACGCTCGATTGCGCTTTGGTATGCCTCATCTGGCACTACAATCAGGCGCAATAGACGCGCTACAGGTTCCTCTATGTCAGCGGCTACCACCTGTTTTGCGTCACATTTCCCACGCTGGGAACACACATAGCTATAGCAGTCCTATCCCGTTCGTGAAGGGGAGTCAAGGCTTTAGCCGGCTGAAGCCTTGACTCCCCTTCACGGCTCCAAGAGGATTGCTACAGGGGTTCCTATGCGACCGTCGAGGCTCCCCTCCTGGGCCTCCGAGCGAATGGTTGGCACTAGCGGGGTGGCACAAGCCACCTCGTTTGTGTTGTCCTATGTAGTTGGCACAGACTATTCCGCCCGCAGGTGGTGGTTGTCGTGATATAACCATCAAAATAGGACAAAGTACTCTTGTTCACCGCAATATCACCTACCATAATTAGGTGTTATGATCAAAGCTGGCTCGATGGAGAAATATCGCAATGTCAAAGACGACGGCTCCGGCCTCCGGTGCAGACGCACGGCACGCACCTGTGGCGGGTGGCGACGTGGATGTCGGCGGATTGCTCGTTCTGCCCCTCCGAACCCGCAGGCAGCGCGGCGGTACGCCACGGCCTGCCTCGCGTCATGCGTGACCCGTGATCAGTCACGGTCACACATCACGGAAAGGACGTTCCGATGCACACTCACCATACCGGGCCGCTGGCCCGACTCCTCGGCCTTGTGGTGCTACTACTCACCTTGCTTGGTGCAATCCCAGCACATGCTGCCGACCCGGTCGTCCATGCAGTGCTCTTCTTCTCGCCTTCCTGCCTCCATTGCCACATCGTGATGGAGCAGGTGCTGCCGCCGCTTCAGGAACACTACGGGGCCAAGCTGCGCATCCTCACCGTTGATGTGTCCCTGCCCAATGGGCAAGCTCTCTACCAGACCGCGCTCACGACCTTCGCCGTCCCCGAGGATCGGTTCGGCGTGCCGGCCCTGTTCATTGGGAGAGACATGATGGTCGGTAGCGAGGAGATCCCCGCCCGGCTCCCCGCGCTGATCGTCTCCACGCTCGCCGCCGGTGGCAACGACTGGCCGGCCATCGCGGGCCTGGAGTCCTGGCTCAGCGCGGATGCGCCATCGGTCGCAGCGACGAGCGCCCCCGCCCTGAGTCCTTTCCAACGCGACCCGCTGGCGAACGGGTTGGCCGTCGGCCTGCTACTGGTGATGGTCGGATCGACACTGGCGATCCTGTTTCGGCTCCGCCCACCCTTCGACTGGACAATGCCGACGTGGCAGACGCGCACGATCCCCCTCCTGTCCATCGTCGGCTTAGGCGTGGCGCTCTACCTCGCGTTTGTCGAACTGAGCGGCGCGTCGGCGGTATGTGGGCCGGTGGGCGACTGCAACACGGTGCAGCAGAGTTCCTACGCCCGCCTGTTTGGAGTGCTGCCCATCGGGGTACTCGGCGTTGCGGGCTATGTCGCGATCCTGGTAGCCTGGGCGCTGCGCCGCATGGGCGGGAACATCGCCGATCTCGCCGCGAACGCTCTCCCGATATTGGCCTTCCTGGGCACGCTCTTCTCGATCTACTTGACCTTCCTAGAACCCTTCGTGATCGGGGCAACCTGTATGTGGTGCCTCAGTTCGTCGGCGCTGATGCTGGCGCTGCTCTGGCTCACCATACCCAAACATGTGCCTGAGGTACGGCGAGGTAAAGCACTGAGGCACTGAAGCACTGAGGCAGCCACGTTGACATGCAATTGATTGTATGTGTCACCAAGAGAAGGAGTACGCGAATGACCACCCCGGATCCAACTTGCTTCACCCGCTTCCAGCAGCGCTACCGTGACGGCGATCTCCCGTGGGATCATGATCTGCCGCCACCCGAGATCATCGCCGTGGCCGAACGCCTGCCCCCTGGGCGCGTCCTTGATCTGGGATGTGGCACCGCACGGGCGAGTGTCTTCCTTTCGGTCGAATACGGCATTACGGTCGTCGGTGATCGGCAGACGGACTCGGCGTGGTACACCCTGCGTCGGCGCGGGTAGACCGCGTCATTCGTGCGTGCGGGAGCGGATGGAGATGGTTCACGATCTTGACTTTTTTCCATGTGCGACGAGTAATCTATTCCTATGCCTGCTGTGCCTCCGATCTATCGCACCGCTATCATTGTCCGTTTGCGGGCGCTCCTCGATGCCTTGCGCGACGGGCCGCTGACTCGTGCTGAGATCATCGCCCGACTTGGTGCTGCCTATCCGGCAACCACAAGCATTCGCCGGATGATTGACCGTGACATTGGGCATCTGGCCGATCTCGGGATTCATATCCACCGCAGTGGCGACTCTCCACCTGTCTATACGCTGCTCGGCAGCACCCCCGTCTATACCGTCGCCGATCTCCAGACCCTCGCGGTAATCCGCGATAGTGTTGGCCCTCACCATCCCTACGCGAGTCAGGTTGCTGAGTTGCTTGGCCGACTTACGGCGGGATTGAGCGATGCTCAACGCGACAGTTACGAGGGTCACTACATTGGCTGCACCCCCACCCCCGTACAGCCAGCGATTGATTATGGCCCGTATACCGCACAGATCGCAGAGCTAGAGCGCGTCATCGCCACGCGCTGGTTGTTGCGCATGCGCTATCGCACCTCGCACGGGAACGAGATCCTCTACCATAAGGTCGAACCCTACGCCATTGAGTATTACGACCGTCACTACTATCTCGTGGCCTACATACACACCTACGGACAGAGCCGCGACCTGCGCATTGACCGCATCCTGGAGATCGAACGACTGCACACGCTCGCGCCGGGCACAGAGCGTATCCGGCCACTCGTCACCTTCCGCTACCGCCTCGCGGCGATCCTGGCCCAGGGCGAGCTGAGTCAACGCTTCGCGACGCAGCGCATCATCGAGCGGCTGGACAACGGCGACGTGATCATTGAGGCCGAGGGTCGCAGCGACTTCTTTATCATCCAGACCCTGCTGCGCTACCGATCCAACGCCGAACTGCTCAGCCCGCCTGAGCTACGAGCGCGCATGGTCGAGGAGGTGAGGAAGCTGGCGGAACTGTATAATGACGGGGAGTCAGTAACCCAGGGCTAAAGCTCCTGGGTTTCCGCGCCTAAAGGTGACGGCTCCCAGGGCTAAAGCTCCTGGGCTTCAAGGGGATGCCGCCCCATCCCACACGATTACAACCGAAGCGTTTGGAGACCCCGTTGCAGAATATTGAGCGCCGCATTCTCGTCTCTGTCCATCACCAGCCCGCACACGGGGCAGGTATGGACGCGCACGCTCAACGCCTTGGGGACAATCTCGCCGCAGGTAGAGCACATCTTGGTCGTGTTCTTGGGGTTCACCAGAATCACACGCCGCCCAGCTTCTTCCGCTTTGGCAACGGTCATCTGAATGAACTGTGTCCACGCCACATCCAAGATGCTCTTGCGCATCCCACGGCTTCGGCCCATCTCCATCGGGGCCAAGTCTTCAAACACGATCACCTGATAGGCGTTCACCAGCTTGCGGCTTTCCTTATGGGCAAAGTCGCTACGTCGGTTGGCAATCCGCTCGTGGATGCGGGCCAGGATGCCCTTCTGTTTGGCGTTCTCCGGCCAGTTTTGGGCGTTCTTGGCCGCATCCTTGCGCTGCTGGACACGTTTGAGGTCGGCCTCGTCGCGTCGATAGAAGCGCGGGTTATCGATCTTCTTCCCCCCGTCCGAGAGCGTGGCAAACGACGACAGCCCCACATCCACACCCACCACGTTGCCGGTTGGCGGCAGCGGCTCGGCCTCCATCTCGCACGAGAAACAGGCGAACCACTTGCCGGTGCGCGACCGGGTGAGCGTCACCGTCTTGGGCGTCCCATCCACGGGCCGGTGCAGGACGACACGCACCGCGCCAACCATCTTCGAGAGAATGAGCCGTTCACCTTCCAGTCGCACACCATTGCCGTATTGGGGATAGGTGATGCTGTCGTAGCGCCCAAAGCCCTTGAATCGCGGGAAGCCGACCTCGGCGGCACCCTCCTTCACCCGACGAAAGAAGGCTTGAAATGCGAGATCGACCCGCACGCTGATGTTCTGGAGTACCTGACTATGCACGAGTTTCAAGGCGGGCCGTGTCATCTTCCAGACAGGAAGCAATGCCTGTGTGTCATACAAGCGCAGACTTTCGCCTCGCTCCTCATACGCCCGCTTGCGCTCGACAAGCGTCTCGTTGTAGACCCACCGGCACTCCTCAAGCTGTTGCTCAAGGATACGGTGCTGCCCTTTCGTGAGGTAGATCCGGTATTTGAAGCTCTTACGCATATTTTAAGTATACCACGGCTTCGCTTAAAAAGCAAGTCTGTTCACATGTCGGCTGTTGGGCTAAAGCCGCTAAAGCGGGTGAAGCCCTTATATCCCAAGGCTAAAGCTCTTGGGCTTTACGGGCTAGGATCGTAAACCTTCTATGACTACCGGAATGGCGCACACATCCCGCTGATGCTCGATGGTGAGTCTGTTGGCGTGGTGGATGTGGAGGCAGTACTGCCGTAGCTGTGCTACGATGAGCGCCCACCAACGCATCCGTCCGGCGGATTGAAACAGGATTGCTCGCGGCTATGATCCCTTTGAGGGATTACGACGGCACCAGTCAATATTGACTGGTACCGTCTTTATTATGGGTGATCTCACCCATTGCATTGCCTGTGAATAGGTGCTATCGGTGCATCAGCCCGCATACTGTTCGTCGGCATGTTGAAAATGTTCAGGATAAAACCCCCGACATCTATGGGCGGAAGCTCAAGTTCCGTCAGCAGCTTATTCCTGAGGTCGCGCCATACGTGTTTCTGTTTTCAGGCTAGACAAGGTCTAGGTGCGATGTTTCAAGTTTACAGTTCGTAGTAGCGGCTTTATCCGGCCGCATCTGACAGGTTTCATAACCGGGAGCGGAGCAAAGCATTCATACGGATACGCATCATTTTTCTGCAAAATGCCTTCCGGCAGGGGCGTGAAGCTTTCCGGCAGGGGCGTGAAGCTTTCCGGCAGGGGCGTGAAGCTTTCCGGCAGGGGCAGAATGCCTTAAACAAAGCGGTTAATAACGAACAGTGGACTCCCCGAGTCCCGAGGGGCGTGCTATGCTACAGCAGTGAGACGTCATGTCCAGTCACGCATCACAGATCAGAATGGAGAGGTATTGGCTGATGCAGATTACAACCCTCCCGGTCTACTCGAAGTTGGCGAACGAGGCCGACGTACCCGCCGAGATTACAGCGCGGCTGCCGCAGGGATGGCAACTCTCGCAACACCAACTAGAAACGTACCGCGCCTTGATTGACCCAAGTATTGATGTGGTGATCAATACGGCGATGACGGGGGATGGGAAGAGTTTGGCTGGGCTGCTGCCGCTATTGGTCAACCCTCGACATAACGGCACCCTCTCGCTATTCCCCACCAATGAACTAATTCAGGATCAGCAGCGGAGTGCTGCCAATACGCTGCCGAGCTGGGGGATAAAGGCAGATCGGGTCGCCACACTCTATGGCGCACGGCTCGATGAACTCTACGCCGATGCCGAGCAGCTTAGCCGACCCGAGGTGCTGCTTCGCGAACTCACACAGCACCGACTCGTGCTTTCAAACCCAGATATTCTCCACGCCATTCTTCAGTTTCACTATCAGCAACGTGGGCGCAGCGCCACGCACGTTGTGGGCCAAGTAGCCACGCTCTTTGATCAACTGACCTTTGACGAGTTCCATATTTTCGACACGCCTGAGGTGGTGGCGGTACTGACTGGCTTGCTCTTTCTCACCACCCAGAGCAAAGAACTAAAGACACTCTTTCTCTCGGCGACGCCGAAGCCAGAGATTATGCACCTGCTTAAGCGTGCTGGATTTGCATCACGGTTGCGGCTCATCGATCCACAGCACGAGGGTTGGTATCACCACGGTGACGACCCTGGTAGCGGCTGGCGGTCAATCTTGCAGGGCAGCAGCATGAGCTTCTCTGAGGGCAGCGCTGAAGAGTGGATCGGGCGTGGCGTCTCTGACCTTATCCTGCCTTGGTTCCGTGATCACCCTCACGGCGCAAAAGCAGCCTTGATTGTAAACTCTCTGGCCTCGGCGATGCGTATCGCTGCAATCGTAGAGCCGTTGCTCAAAGCCGAAGGTCTAACTCTCGGTCTAAAGACCGGGCTGACCGACCGTAAGACGCGCAAGATTTCTTACAATGCAGATCTGCTGATTGGCACCTCGACGGTGGATGTCGGCGTAGATTTTCGAATCAACCTGCTGATCTTTGAGTCGAACGGTGCGGGTACGTTCCTCCAGCGCCTTGGTCGCTTGGGTCGGCACACGACGTTTACTGATCAAGATCAGCAAGAGCAGCACTTTACTGCGTTTGCTGCCCACGCCCTGGTGCCGTCATTTATCTACGAGCGTCTATTTCAGCCCGCTGAGGGCCAGCCAGTACCGCTTGTTGATGGCGCAACCTATACCCGCGAGGTGTTGTCACAAATAATCGTAACCGCCTTCCCGCAACCGGCCCGCTTTGATCACTATGCGCGCCTCTGGGGCCGTTTTGTACCCGCAAAAGTTATTCAGACGCTCTCAAGTAAGCAACTCAAGGCGAGCTT
>CAIXLU010000494.1 GCA_903920315.1 uncultured Oscillochloris sp. | reverse complement strand
GGCGGGCTTCGTAGATATAGCCCGCGACTTCAGTCGCCGGGCGACCGGGTTCCTGAGGACTTTGCTCATGCCCTGGGTTTATCTCGGATGCTAACGAACGTGGATCCCGATGTCGAGCTACGCTGCGTCACGCGCTGGCGACCAGAAGAGATCGCCGCTGGAGTGAGTGACCTAGAGGTTTGGCCGTTGCTGCGTGAGCGCCCGCGTAGCTCGCTCTGGCTGAGCCATGCATTGCACGCCAAATATTATCGTGCTGACAACGATTGCCTCATCGGTTCAGCGAACCTCACCAGCGCAGCCCTGGGATGGTCGGCCCAGCCCAACCTTGAGTTGCTGGTGGACCTGCCTGCACATGTCGCACCGTGCGTAGGCTTCGAGCGTGAGCTATGGGCGTCGGTGGTGTCTGTGGATGACGATCTGCACGCACTGATGACCGAAGCCGTCGCCGCGATACAGAGTGATCTCCCGCCGCTGATCATCGCCGAGTCCCGCGAGGCATATATTGTGGTAGCGCAGCCGAGGGCGTGGCTCCCGAGCCTTCGTCACCCCGAGGATCTCTTTCTGGCCTACAGCGGGCGCGGTCATGAACTCAGCAGCGCCTCTGCCAAAAACGCCCGCACGGATCTGCGGGCGCTGAATGTGATGGCGGGCCTGAGCAAAAACGCCTTTATGCGCAGCATCGGCGTCCTGCTCATCCAGCAACCAATCGTGCATCACATTGACCGCTTCCTGATCACCCCGCAGCGCTTCGGAGCC
The DNA here is from genome assembly GCA_903920315.1 of uncultured Oscillochloris sp. Taxonomy (GTDB): domain Bacteria; phylum Chloroflexota; class Chloroflexia; order Chloroflexales; family Chloroflexaceae; genus Oscillochloris. The sequence goes on along the minus strand of CAIXLU010000494.1, from coordinate 1,872 downwards.
GTGCGCGACGAACTGGCCAATCTGGCCTGCGCCGCTGGCCCCGGCTTTGAGCCAACCCTGGCGTGGCAAACATTGATGCGCTGGCTCTTCTACTTTCTGCCCACGCGCTACACCCGGCTACCCTCGCGCCACTCTGAAGTGGTGGGGCGGGTGGGGTAATTCCTTCTGGCGGGCGACTGAAGTCGCGCCTGCGGAGCCTACGGCTGGGCGTCGGCCTACGCCGACGCCGGAACCGCCCGCGTAGGCGGTCGGTCGGCCATCGGCCTTGTGACGCGACTTCAGTCGCCCGCAATGTTGCTAGGATTGGACATGCCTCACAGCGTTATTTTTGCTCTATTGCCATAAAAGGATTGACAATACGCACCCTTTGATCAATGACGAGGTGATGCTGCATATCTTCCGAGTAGAGGGTTGGCACGCCACTCTGAAGGGCGATCGCAATAATCAAGCTATCCCAATAGGAGAGCGAATAGCGCGTTCGGAGATCGGACGCGGTGGTGAGTTGCGCATGATCAAGGTCGACAACCTGATAAAGTGCATAAAAGTCATCAATAAAATCACGAATATCAGATTCGGGCGTGTGTTCCTTGCGAATGAGATTTGTACATACCTCATTGATTACTTGGATACTGAGGAACAGGGGCCGGGTTGCCACAATCAACGCCTGGGCTTTTTGCGCCTTAACGGGGTCTTGCCCCGAAATAAACGCATACAGCCAAATGTTCGTATCAAGAAATGCAGACGTGAGACTATCGCTTGCCATCATAACGAGACACCTCACTGCACAGAACCATACGCCACAGATTATCCCTCGCGGTTATAGACATCATCGCGCCGTAAAGGCGTAAACGTGGGGTCGTGAATCGGATGCTGCAAAACTCGTTCGATGATTTTACTCGTCTTCTGATGCTCCGTGCGCAGAATGATGATTCGCACGGTGCCAGAGAGTTGGTCACGATACGCTGCAGGAATTTCAATGGCCCCGTCTTTGATCTGTGTGTGAAATTCAATCGCGATCATCGTCTCACTCATATCAATCTCCTTACGAAACGTAACGGTGCAGCCTCTACTATAGCTCATCCTGGGAATGTGTACATGGGCCGTGAGGATCGCCGGTTTTCCTGCGGCTCCAGATTGATCAGCCGGAAGCGTGGCATCATCTTGAGCGCCTCGCGTACCAACTCCCACAGGATTATTTGGTTACTCGTGGCTACGCCGCAATTGGTCGGCGACCGTCGGGCTGGACTCACGGTGGCCTGACCCCAGAGGAAACCATAGTTCCCCTGATGCACCTCAACAATCATCTGCCGACCCGCGATCAGAAAGAACAACTCAAAGCACGACTCCAGAACGGCGAGACGCTTACGGTACTCGACCCATTCAGTGTGAGTGTAGATCTTCAGCACAACGAGTTGCGTCTCAGTATTCCCTGCCTTGATGAGCGCAAAGCCGGGATTGAACGGCGGATTGCAGACCAGTACCCGCTCCTCTTTGGCAGCGGAGTCTGGGGGGTGGGCAAACTTCAATAACCGGGACTATTAACCCACTACGATCTGGTCGTCTTCGACGAAGCGCAGTCGCTCTCGTTCAACAACCCCGGCGAGATCATCGGTGTGCTGAAAGACTACCTGGAGTCAGGGAGCTTTGCGCGTGGCGGGGTACAAAAAGTGGAGGCCAGTGCGGGACTGATGATACTGGCAAACATTCCGCTGGACGAACAAAGACGCCCGCGACACGAGAACCTCTTTCGCGAGCTACCCGAGTTCCTGAGCGAAACCGCCTTTATAGACCGCATTCACGGCATCTTACCGGGGTGGGAACTCCCACGGATCGAGCAATCTTTTATTGCCACAGGCATCGGGTTCAAGGCCG
>CAIXLU010000493.1 GCA_903920315.1 uncultured Oscillochloris sp. | reverse complement strand
GTGCGGGCTGGTGATGGATCGAGATGAGAACGCGGCGCTCAACATTCTGCAACGGGGACTCCTTTCGCTTCGCTTGTAGCAGTGTGGGATGGGGCGGCATCCCCTTGAAGCCCAGGAGCTTTAGCCCTGGGAGCCGTCACTCTCGCCTCTTGCGTCGTGGTACAGGTGGCTTCTCTGGGAGCGGGGCGTGTGGGCCACTACGACGACGTGGTACAAGCATCTGACGGGGTGGCTCAGCGGCGTAGGCGCGCAGGCCACGATCTCCGGTCAGAATTTCTACGTCGCATGCAAGCGCTGCGTAATAATCAGCGACCTGCTTGATGCTCATATCGCCCATTCCCACGCCTCGGCTGCACATTTCAGGAAGCTGATCGGCCAACTCGCGTAGCTGTTCTGGCTCCCATAAAATACGTTGCTGATCAAAGGCGGCCCAGGGACTTTCCATGTTGATGGTTGCGCGTATGATTTCCGCGAGGCGCTGTGCTGTCTCGTACCGCTGCGCGGCGGCCTGCGCAATGTGATTGCCGGTCTCGATGATGGCGGCCAGGGGCAACACGAGGGTTGCATTCAATCCGCGTTCAACTTCCAGTTGTTCGCGTACCCGCTCGTAGTCCCATGGCTCATCTGCGGCACCGCAGGTCTCTTTTCCGGGAACCTGAAGGTGGACACAGAGAATGGATGTGTCCAGGATAAGGACTCGGTGCATCATACCCCTCACTGATCGCTGGATAGGCTGCGCTCGATGAGTCCTTTGGTGGAGATTCCGCCCAGTGAGCCAAAGGAGAGCAGCTTGGGCAAGTTGGCCAGATCTTCGAGCAGGGTCAGTTGGCTTTCGCCGGTCTCGGGATCGCGGTGCGTGACTACGACAAAGGGCATCATCTCCGGGTGGAGCGCATCAAGGAGCGCGGGGTTGTGGGTCGTGAGGAGAATGTCAATCCCTCGCGCCTGTCCGATCTCGTGAAGCATGCGCAGGAGCAATGCGGCACGGGATGGGTGCAGTCCATTGTCAATCTCTTCAATGACCAACAAGCTCTCTTTGGGGCGTGTGAGCAGTGCGGTGAGAATGGCCAGGAAGCGCAATGTACCGTCGGACATCCCCCGCGAGTCGATGGTTGTCGGCGGTTGATCGGGTAGCCACAACTCCTCACAGTAGAGCATGGCGTCGGTTTGAAAGCGCCCTACGGGCTCGGCCCATACGCGCTGAATATCGCGCTCGGGAAGGTGGGTTACGTAGTGCGATAGCGTCGCTTCGACCTGCTGTTTCTCTCCCGCAGGCAGCGCAGCTAAGACGCCCGCGATGTTGGCGGCGTTGTTCTGCAAGTTGTCGGCGAGCGCAGAGAAGGTACGCATGAGCGATGGGACGGGATCGAGGATGAAGATGTGTTGAAGCGCACCGATGACGGCCTTGATTCCGTTATTCACGTCCTCACGCAGGGTCTGACCCTGTATCTGGCTGAGAATCGTGGTGGATCGGCGGAATGTGCGGGTGACTCGGCGGACGCCTTTCCCGTTGAAGAGGCTCACGCGCAGGCTGTCTTCGGTGGTTTCGTCTGTCAGAAAAATCGGTGTCGGTGTTAGCTTTTTCGGGGTTTTCTTGTCATACGTGTGACGTGTGAGCGATTCTGCCTGGAGTTGGACACGCGGGCGGAGTTCGATGGTTATGGTATAGAGGTATTCGGTGAGATCATCCTCACCCTGAACAATGGTAGCGAGTGTGAACTGCGTGTTTGGTTTCAGTGCGGCCCATTCGACTCCACCACGGATTGCGGCAATCGTCGAGTCGCCGTCGAGCGCGGTGGCGATCTCTTTGCCGAGCGTGACCCGGTTTAAAAATGTCAGCCCGTCGAGGGCATTCGATTTGCCACTGGCGTTGGTGCCGATCATCACGGTGAGGGGGTCAATGTAGAGGGTGGCTTCGTGGAAGCTCTTCCAGTTTTCATAGGAGATCTGTTTAAGCATATATTTTCCTATTTGATAAGGTTTCAGGTGCCAGATTTCAGGTTTACCGTTCGTAGTGGGGGCTTCAGCCCACCGATCATCTCCTCACGCGGCTGAAGCCGCTACTACGAACGGTTATTCCTCAACCTCCATTTGGGCCAGGTCGTAGTAGGTGAGGATGGCGCTGTCCTCGCGCAGCACGGCTTCGGGTAGGCGCGTGGCCACAGCCAGGATGCCCGCGTAGTCGCCGCGTGCATATGCCTCGGCGAAACCGGCGCGCACGGCTTCGGAGCGCACGCTTTTCAGCTTTCCCTTACCTTGGCGGTAGGTCTCGTACTCGCGCAGCAGCTCGCGGCGGCGCAGTTGTTCCAGGTGCAGTTCGTTGGCCGGGTCGGGGATGAGCCAGCAGCCCGCGTCGTCCTGGATGAAGCTGGCCTGGAGCAGGTCGCGCAACTCGGGCAGCAGCTCGCTGCGGCTCTGCTGGAGTTCCTGGAGGAAGCGCGGCTGGATCTGCTGGTAGCTCTGCGGCCCCTCGGCGGCGAGGAGCTGGCGCAGCCACTGCAGGCTGCTCTTCTCGTCGCTGACGTAGAAGGTGAACTGCTCGACCGCGCCCGCCGTCGCACGCTTCTGGTCGTACTCGGCGGCTTGGGTTTCCAGGAAGTGCATGCCGTCGCGCTCGGGGAAGCGCTGCGTGAGCCCGGCGTAGAACTGCGCCGCGCTCAGCGGCACCGTGGCCCCGCGCTGGAGGTGGAAAGCAACCATGCGGTCGAAGAGCAGGTAGGGCATGCGCTCGGCGATCACCTCGACGCGGCCCTTGTTTGTGACGAACGACGGCACCGCCGCTAGGTGCTCGCGCACGAAGGCCCATGCCCCGTCCTCCGTGCCCTTCACCGCCGCGAAGCGCTGCTCGAATCCGGTGCGCGGCTTGTAGGCGGAGATGACGAGGTCGGATTTGACCGCGCCTGTTGTGGTAAGTTGCTTGAATGTTCCCTGCTTTTTATCTAGCGTGCGAACATCAGCAATCACAAATCCTGCACGTGAGATTGCCTCTTGAATCGCCCCCCAGACAGAGTTGTTAGCATTATGGAACTCAACTGTCATCCATCGACCCGGCTTTAATACGCGGAAGTAATTCTGAAAGGCTCGTTCCATGAGGTCTTGATATTCATCCAATGCCTTTCGGTGGAAACTACTAACAATTGCTTCTGGCCGAGTATTAGTAAATACTCTGAGCCATGCCTCAGCTATGAAATTAAGTTCAGAGTAAATAAGATTCCCCCCGAATGGCGGGTCGGTAAAAATGTAATCTATTCCTCCTTCCATTGGAAAGACATTGGTATTAGATCCAGTTGTAATAATAGTATTTTCCCGCAAAAACCTCTCACGTACAGCAGCCAGTTGTCGATGAATTGTGGCGATTTTTTCCTGGAAAATATTAAACCAATTTTGTTCACCACTCAACGATGGCAAGTAAAGAATGCCTGGGGTAAGGTTTTTCATTGGGCCACTAGTTTTATCGAACCAAAGCGCTGCCCGAAATACGGACATTCTCAGACCTACACGAAATCCACCAAGTAGGGCCAGCTTAACAGCGGATTGGGCAGCGGATTGGGCAATGGATTTCCATAAGCTGTCAAAGGCTTGTAAACTTCGGGTGGTGAAGAAATGATGCACATGAGTTACACCAAAATGGTATCCTGCTCGCCAAAGTTCACCCCATTGTCCTTGCTTAAACATCATTTCAACAATGGGGATCTCGTTGTAAGATCCGGTCTGCTCGATTTTTGTTAATAGCTCCAGATCTTCTTGGCTTGCCCTCTTCTCAAATCGTTGCTTGCCAACAGAGTAGTTGATCAGCACTGGCACTTGTCTTCCTCGATTGACAATCTTACCTAATGCACGGTCGTAAATACTTTCAATCGTGCGCTCTAGCTTTCCTTTCGCATGTTGGACTCCACACGTGGGACACTTTATAACTTCCAAGACTTCACGATTCTCAAAATCTAGTGTCGCATCCCAGAACACAATCTCGCTGCCGCAGTTCGGGCAGACGAAGACATCGCTCCACACCGTATAGTTAATCCGCCCCTTGCGCCCGTCGGTGTGGGTTGTCTCGTACATCCAGCCGCACTCGGCCTCAACCTCGGCCAGGATGCGCCGCGCCTCGCGCTCGAAGGCGGCGGCGTCCACCGGGGTGTTGTAGTTATAGGCGATGAACGTGGCGGCGGGCGAGAGGTCGTTGAGCACGGCCTTGCGGGCGCCCAGGCGCGAGAAGGGTAACGGCGCTGAAGCGCCTACTACGAGCTTTGACCCATCGTTCGTAGTAGGCGCTTCAGCGCCGTCGCCTCCACCCACGCCATCATAAATATTCCCCTCGTCATCAACGATGTAGCCAAGCGACTCGACGGCGGCGCGGTCGCCGCAGAGTTGGGCGGCCACGCCAGTCATGCCAGTGCCGCAGAAGCCATCGAAGACAATGTCGCCGGGGTCGGTGTAGTGCAGGATGTAGCGCATGATTGCCTTGTGGGGAACCTTGGTGTGGTAGGAGTGGGCGTTGTAGATCGGGTCGTTCTTGCCCTCGCTGACATCGGCGGCAAAGGGCTCACGGTGATAGATTGTGGATTGTGGATTGTGGATTGTGGATTGTGGGTCGGCCAACACCGTATCGGCGCTATCATCGGGCAGGCCCAATCCTGTGCGCAGTTCAGCCCGCTCACGATGCCAGCCTGCGACGATCTCGGCCAGGAAGGGGTTAGGGCATGCCGTGTAGTAGGGCGGGTCACTGAGGGCGATGATCGCCTCGTCGGTAGCGATGGGAAAGCCCGGCACATCGCGCACCCGGTCAATCTCCTCCGTGGTGAGCCGGCGACGCGGCACAGATTCGGCGGGAGCGTCGGCGGCGTCGAAGAGACCGTGCTGGATCGGCGGCTCGTACTCGGGGAAGAGATAGTTCTGGGAGGGCATGGGAGTCCTTTTGTGGCGCTAAAGTTCGTAGTAGGCGCTTTAGCGCCGTCATCGCCCATAACAGGTGATCAATCATCCCACCCCGCGCCATAGTTATTGATGGGGTGTGCCCGCCATGTGGAGCGTAGCCATTCCTGACCGTGGGTTGCTGCGTACCAATGAACACTGCTCTCAGCCCAGTCATAGGGAGATTGCGCATAGCCATGCTTGACCGGATTGTAGTGGATGTAGTTGCATGTCGTAGCGTAATGGCGCTCCGAGCGTATAGCCCGGTCAGCAAACGTGAACCAGACCCGCCGACCAAGTTGTGCATCTGCCTGATTCCAGGCACGGGACGTTGGGCCATGCACCGCACGGAAGATGTGGCTCAGCGCAGCGAAGTCTGAGACATGCACAAGCAGATGGTAGTGATTGGGCAGAATGACCCAAGCGGTGATTGCAATGCCATGCAACGTGAACTGCTCGAAGAGTGCAGTTTGCACTTGCTGACGACGTTCAGGTGCCCGCATATGGTGGACATGCTGATAGCACGCAGCGGTAAGCAAATAGAATCGCTCGTCACGAATTGGGTGCGGTGGCGCGTGGGCTGGAAATCCGCGTGCCGCCCGATCCTGGATGATTGCGCGACGCTCTTCTAGCGTAAGTTTGGAGTAGTCGTACATGTAATCTGTGACGGCGCTGAAGCGCCTACTACGAGCGGGCGGTATAGTTAGGATACAGGTGTTCGTAGTAGGCGCTTCAGCGCCGTAGTTCGATCCTGTTCGTAGTGGGCCTACTAACAGGTGTTCGTAGTAGGCGCTTCAGCGCCGTAGTTCGATCCTGTTCGTAGTGGGCCTACTAACGAGCGGGCGGTATAGTTAGGATACAGGTGTTCGTAGTAGGCACTTCAGCGCCGTAGTTCGATCCTGTTCGTAGTGGGCGCTTCAGCGCCCCGATCAGGTGTAGGCGAATCATGCCGGGCGCCCCCCGATCACATTCTTCTCCCACAGCTCGGCAAGTGAGTAGTCGTCGAGCCATGTATCAAGCTGCGTCGAGTTGAGTCGCCGAAAAGTAGAATCACGATCTAGCCGATCAACGACGATGATATCCTCCGGCTCGAAGTAGTCAATCAGCGTCATTGACTGCGTTGAAAGAAAGACTTGGGTGTTCGTCGCGGCACTCTTGAGCAGCCCAGCGATCACATTGATTGCAAAGGGGTGTAGGCCCAACTCTGGCTCATCCAGGATGATCAGATCCGGCAGGTTTGCATTGGGCTGAAGGAGCAGCGTCACCAGCGCCATCACCCGTAGCGTGCCGTCGGACGCCTGGTGGGCACTGAACAGCATATCGCTTCCTTGCTCACGCCATTGGAGCAGCACGGTGCCGCCGCTTGGCACCAGCTCAAAATCGGCGAAGAAGGGCGCGATCTGGCGGATCGTACTCACGATCCGCGTGTAGTGCGGGGATGACTGCTGCTTAATTCGCAGCAGCACCGGGGCCAGATTCGCCGCATCATCCTTGAGCAGCCCGTTATCATCAATACTCCAGCGCTGACGCACACGGGCGGTCTCAGAGGTGTTGTGGAACTGATAGACCACACAGCGCCGAAGCAGCGTGTGGATAAAGCGAGCGGTGGGGTCACCTTGCTCCGTGCGCTCGATCAGATGGGCTTCGCGATGTCCCGCGCCAAGCGAGACCCAATCACGATCTTTTCGGCCATTCGGAATGAACCGAAACGCCTCATCGGCAAACACGAGGGTATCGCCGGCGGCATGCAATAGCCGGAAGCGATACTCGTTGACGCCTTGCCCGGTGGCAAACGAGAGCTGTGCTGTAATCTGGGGCGTTACGGCCGCACCGTCATGCAAGAGGATATTCGCACCGCCGACCCGGCCAATATAGAGCTGGAGATTGCCTGGGGAAGGAAGCATCCAGTTCAGCATCTTGAAGAAGCTGATCAGGTTCGATTTACCTGCTCCATTGGCACCGATGAGTACATTGAGCGGGCGCAATTCCATACCGCTGATCTGCTTGATCGACTTGAAGCCGCTGATATCTAGCCCGGTCAACATATTCATAGGAGGCTCCCATCGGTAGGACAGGGGATGCCATTCAGTGTGACGGCTCCCAGGGCTAAAGCTCCTGGGCTTCACGGGGATGCCGCCCCATCCCACAGATTCATTGTCGAAGCGAGAGGAGTCCCCGTTGCAGAATGTTGAGCGCCGCGTTCTCGTCCCTGTCCATCACCAACCCGCAGT
>CAIXLU010000492.1 GCA_903920315.1 uncultured Oscillochloris sp. | reverse complement strand
TAGCCGATAGCCGATAACCGATAGCCGAAAGATTCGGCCACAGAAAGACACAGAAGAACACAGAAAAAGATATTTCTGTGTTCTTCTGTGTCTTTCTGTGGCCGAATCTTTCGGCTATCGGTTATCGGCTATCGGCTATTTTTCGGTCGCGGCTCCCAACTGCTGCGCAGCAGTGGCCAGGCGTTCCAGAGGTATTCTATCCCTGAGATGAGTGTCCAGAAGACGGCTAATGCCATGGGGATGGGCCAGAGGTTTAGGAGCAAGATAAGTGCATCGCTTCCGGCCAATACACCTCCCGCTTCAGCGTTAGCTGCTAAGAGTCGCCAGATCAGCGCAACAACTTGGATGACGAGTTTCTGTTTGCCAAGTTTTCCTGCCGAGATGACGGTTCCCTCTGCGGCGGCAAAGGATCGTAGCCCAGAGATAACGAACTCACGTACGATGATCACAAACGCAATCCAGCCGGAGATCATGCCCGTCTCGATCATCGGTAACAGCGCCCCGGTCACGAAGATTTTGTCGCTGATGGTGTCGAGGAAGATTCCTAGAGGCGAGACAACATTGAGCCGACGGGCGATCTTCCCGTCGGCCATATCGCTTATCGCCATGACCAACAGGAGGGCAACGGCCCATACGTAGAGGTCTGGGCGGTGTGTGATGATCAACCAGACGAGGAGCGGGGTGGCGATGATTCGGAAGAGGCCGAGGAGGTTGGGAAGGCTGCGGGCGCTGAATAGCATACCGTCTGTATCCTGTTGTGACACACTGCGCCCCTGCGGCACCACGTGCGGCGGAGGTGTTGAGCCTCCCACCTCGCAGCGATTATAGCACTTTCTGCTTGTCTGGAAGCGGCATAGCACTTCGCGCCTTCGGGTGGAGAAAAGACCCGTGTGGTATAATTCACGAAGACAAGTGTAGACCTGAAATCTGACACCTTCGTCTAAGGCTATTATTTTTTTACTAACGAATTTGATCATGCGATCATATGGCTATCGTCCTTGAGCAAGTGAATCAGTTACTGTCTGCAGCAGTGCTGATTGTCACGTTTTCGCTGCTTACCTACATCGCTCTGCAAAACTGGCGCAATGATATTGCCCGCGCCCTCTGCCTGCTCCTTGCGGGTGTGGTGATCGTCTACGGTGGCGATCTGCTCCTGGCCCGTGCGAGCAGTACGGCAACAATGATCTTCCTCGGTCGAAGTCAGTGGTTTGGCATTACCCTGGTTCCTGCCGCGTATATACACCTCGCAAACGCACTCTTTACGCTCAGTTCGCATCGGGCCAAAGCAGAACGCATGCGCTGGCTGGTCTGGTTGGCCTATGGCGGGAGCGCGATCTATCTGCTGCTGGTGATGCTGGGCACCGATCTGATTGTGAGCGGCAATATCCCTAGCGGGCCAGTCGCGCAATTTAGCGCCGGGCCGTTTTTCTGGTCGTATGGCCTCTTCTTTCTGGTTGGGATTGGGATCACGCTTGCCGCAGTGATCGACTCCTGGCGGTACGCCCTGACGCCCGCTCATCGTCGCCGTATGGGCTATCTGGGTGCGACTTTTGCCGCGCCCGGAATTGGTGTCTTTCCGTTTTTGGTGATCGGTACGCCGAGTACGGTTCCCGACAGCACGATCCTGATCCTACAGAATATCGCCAGCCTGATCGTGATCATGATGATCACGGTGATGAGCTATAGCGTGGCTTTTCACGGTGTGCTTTTGCCGGATCGGCTGATCAAGCAGGATTTTATTCGCTGGTGGTTGTATGGCCCGTTTGTTGGGATCATGATCATCCTTTTCATTCAGGCGATGCCTGCCCTTGAGCATGTGTTGGGCTTGCCGCGTGATACCCTGATCACCTTTGGGGTGATGATTATGACTGTGCTGATGCCGATCTTTGTGAGTAAGGTGAAGCCCTACCTTGATGCGCTGGTCTATCTCCAGGATCACGATGAGATTGATTACCTGCGAAACCTGCCGCGTAGCACGTTCACCCGTGCCGACCTACGCTCGCTCCTGGAGAATTCGCTCGTGGCGATCTGTGGCGCGCTGCGGGTTGAGACCGGCTTTGTTGTCGCCTCTGGGGACGATGGCTTTACCGTGAAGGCGATCAACGGTATCCGGCGCGATGTAAAACGCTTTGTGAGCGATTTCCCCCTGCCAACCCTGTTGCCTCAATTGGAGCGTTTGCCCGCGCATAGCCCCGATGGTCTGCCGCCCACCGATGCGTTCCTCACATGCGGCGGCTTCTGCTTGCTGCCATTGCGCAGCCCGGATGGGCTTTTCCTGGGGGCGCTGGGTGTGGCTTTTCCGCCCGAGCAGTTGCGCCAGGGCAGTTCGCTCTCCCAGAGTGTGCGCCACCTGATCGGTGTACTTGCGCACCAGATGGAACTGGCCCTCTCGACGGTGCAGATGCAGCAGATGATCTTCGACGCCCTACGCGGCCTCGGCCCCGAGATGCAATCCCTCCAGCAACTCTCGTCACGGATTGAGCAGGCTACCTCGGCGGATCTGGAGGCGATAGAAAACGACGTTAATGTGGTGGCTAATCCTGACCTCCCACAGATGGTCAAGGATGCGCTGACACAGTTCTGGGGCGGGCCGAAGCTCTCTGATAGCCCGCTGCTCGGGATGCGTACGGTGCAGCGCATCCTTAATGAGCAGGGCGGCAGCCCGACCAGGGCGCTCCAGGCGGTGCTGCGTCGGGCAATTGATAATCTACGGCCTCACGAGCAACTTGATCCATCTGCGCAAGAGTGGCTGCTCTATAACTTGCTAGACGGTCGTTTTCTCCAGCGCAAGACAGTGCGTGATGTGGCGAACCGTTTGGCAGTGAGTGAGTCGGATTTCTATCGGAAGCAGCGTATTGCGGTTGAGGAGGTTGCGCGGCAGCTCACCATGATGGAAGACAGCGAACTGTGACGCAGCGGAGTGCGTTCCCCTGCGTCGCGCTACAACAAATTTTTGCCACAGAAGCGCACAGAAAGCCACAGAAATAT
>CAIXLU010000491.1 GCA_903920315.1 uncultured Oscillochloris sp. | reverse complement strand
CCCCGCACCGATGATCGCGGCCAGCGTGGATGCCGGTGAGGTTGCCCTGACCACCGCCGTCCGCAGTGATGTGCAGACACTCTTCATTACCCACCCGGCCCGTCTGGCGGCGCGCTATCCTGCCAGCACCGCCGCACTCACGCAACTCGCCACGCTGCTCGGCCCCACCGGCCAGATCCTCACCGACAGCTTGGGCATGACCCTCAACCTGAGTACCGACCTCGACCCGGCGGCGGCCACCCGCCTGGCCGCACTCTATACCCAGTGGGATGCCCGCCCCGACCAACCGATTCTGGCCAACGCCATTGCCCGCCAGATTTGGCTGACCATTGATTCCGCCATTCGCACCCGCGCTCCCAACGTCCGCAACCTGGTCATCGTCGGGGCCGACGAGATTATTCCCTTCTACCGCACGATTGACGAGACCACCCTGGGCAACGAGCGCGCCTATATTGGCGACCTCGCGGCGGACGGGGCGGGTCTGCGCAATGACAGTGCGATGGGCGGCAGCCTCTTCTTCCGGGGTCTCAAAACCGACAACTTCTACGCCGACCGGGTGCCGACGCCCTGGCACGGGCGGCAGCTCTACGTGCCTGACCTGGGCATCGGGCGGTTGGTGGAGCGTCCCGAGGAGATTGTCACCTACCTGACCGCCTACCTGAGTCAGCCCGCCGCCACCCGACAGACCATCCAGGCGGGCACCGGCGGCACCGCCCTGGTGACCGGCTACGACTTCCTCAGCGACTTGTCCACCACAGCGGCGGGGATGCTCAAGGGCACCGGGTTCACCGTGACAAGCATGATCAGCGATACCTGGAGCGCGGGGGACTTTACCCGAGCGTGGTTCGGCGGGCAGTACGCGGCGCTCACCACGAAGACAACCTACCAGGGAGTGCATACGCCCTATCACCTGATGCTGCTGAACAGCCACTTCAGCCACAACACCGCCATTCCCGCCAACTACGCCGACGCCGGGGCGGGCAGTTTTGACGTGGCCGGACTCCAGGCTGCGGCACCGACCACCCCCGCCGATTCTTACTTCCTGCGCGACGGCGGGCCGAGTCTGATCTACTCGGTGGGCTGTCACTCCGGCCTGAGCGCCACCAACGAGGCGTTTGCCACCGCCGCATTCCAGCCCGATTTCGCCAGTGCGGTGCTGAAGAACGGCGGCAATCTGATCGGCAATACCGGCTACGGCTACGGCGATGACGGGGTGGCGGGGTATAGCGAGCGACTGGCGTTAGCCTTCACCACGCAAATTGGCCGACCGGGGACGCCCACCCTTGGCACGGCCCTGGCCCTGGCGAAGCAACGCTATCTGGCCGAGAGCGGCGTCGGCGGATTCAGCGTCTACGACGAGAAGGTGCTGAGTGAGTGGACGCTCTATGGGTTGCCGTTCATCGGAGTCCAGGTGGCTCAGCCGCAGGCGGCGAGTGCGCCGGGGCTACTGGCCCTGCGGGCCGTGCAGACGAACGCCCTGATCGCCGAGGCCGCGCCCCGCGCTGCCGAACCGGCGTCCTTCACCCGCCTCGTGACGGTGACGCTGACTTTCGCCACCGGACGGCTGACGGCACAGGGGACGATTGCGGACAGCCTGCGACCGGGGACGTTTACCGTGACGACGGATGACCAGGTGGCCCTGGGGCGCGCCGTGCTGCCGGGACTGCGCTACGACGTGACGGTGCTGCCGGGAACGGGGCCGCAACCGGCTATCGCCCGAGGAGTGCGGCTGGTGCAGGCCACGATGCTCGCAGAACAGAGCGGGTTTACGCCGCAGGTGACGACGCCGATCACCAAAGAGGGACGGCTGCGGGCAGGGGGCGCACCCGAACTGAGTATGGTAGACGGCTGGGCACCGGAGGAGCCGGTGGGACTGCAACGGGTGGTGAGCCGGGCGGCGGGGGCGACCGCAGACACGGTCACGGACATGCTGCTGATCACGGCGGCGCAGTTCCGAGCGACGAGCGGAACGCAGGGGGATCTGCGGCGTTACGGGCAGATGGTGCTGGAGGTGACGTATGTGGATCCGAACGTGGCGAATGTGGCGGTGGTGACGGATGACGTGGCCCCGGTGGTGAACAACCTGGGGGTGACGCAGACGGCGGCGGGGGCGTTCACGTTGGGGGTGGAGGCATACGACGACCAGACACCGGGGCCACAGCTACAGGTGAACGCGCGCTGGACGGTGAACGGGACGACGTGGCAGACGACGGCATTGGGATACGTGCAGGGACGGGCGTTCGCGGCGGTGCTACCGGGGACTCAGGCACCGCAGCAAGTGGAGCTGATCGTGCGTGACGCGGCAGGGAACACGAGCAGCGCGAGCCTGAGTCCGAGGCAGACGGGAGGCACCGTCTTTCTGCCGTTTGTCTGGCGGTAGGGAGACGGGAGGTGGAATACGGGGAAGGCGCGGCCCTCCCCGTATTCCACCCACATCGTCAGGAGGTCTTCTTCCGAATACGCACTGTTCCTGGCCCAATGACACTAAAGGCGGTATCCATCTCAGAACCATGGTCGCGGAAGGCACGGGCGACGATAGTTGCCTTTGTGGATGCGTGCAGACCCTCTAGCCGCACGAGAACGACGCCGTGATCAACACGGTTGAGTCGAAAGACCAACTCCCCAAAGTCCTTATCAATAGTCAGCAAAACTGATGTGCGGGTATTCGCAATCGTCAAAACATCATCATCGGTGATACTGGGTGATTCTTCGGCGATATAGACGACATTGTGGCCATCTTGGCGCAGATGAACGACAATGGGAAGATCAACACCTTCATCTGCGACAATATTCATGCCGCTTTATCCGAAACTGAGTAGATGGCATCTGATCGCAAAACAGCAGCGGCGTAGGCAAATGCAGCAAACACCGCCTCGCGGGTAAGTTTCGGATGCGCCATAAGCAGTTGATCCAGCGTTTCTCCGGCAGCGAATTTATCAAGGACTGCCTCAACCGTTATGCGCGTACCGGCAATAACGGGTTTTCCCATCATAATTGTTGGGTCTATGACAATAATGGGCGGTTTCATGACCCCCTCCAGCCTGTAATGATCGTTGATGATACGAAAAGCATACCATAGCTCACGGCCACAGAAAGACACAGAAACTCACAGAACTCTACTTTTTTTGGGAATCTGCATCTTTACTGGTGTCTACACCGGGGTAATCGCCGCCATGATCGCGGTCGTGATGTCGTCTGGTGTCATGCCGGGCGACTGCACGCTGAGTGCACGGTAGCTGTCTGTGATCCGCTCCAGCAGCGACTCACGCCGAAGGTCTGCGCCGCGAACTGCCTGTTCCAGTGCCCTAATCGCCGTTGCCGGGAAGACGGTGAAGTCGCCAGAGAGCGTCAGATCGTCAATCTGCCCCGCGCGCAGCCGGGCCGTCACGCGGATCATCCCGCCGGGTGCTTTGTGGGCTGCCTCGACCACGCGCACATCTTCGTGAATCTTGATGCCGTCGCGCCGCAGCCCGCCCTTCTGGTGCAGCCACTCGTCGGTGACAAAGCGCGCATCTAGCTCAACCGCCAGAGACTCCTCATCGGCGCTGAGTTGGCCAGGCACAATCTCAACGCCGAGGGTGACAGCGCAGCGCTCCAGGTAGGACGCGACCACCGTGTCACGATCCGGCATCTGCCCAAGCTCGCGGCTCATGGTGGTCATATAGTCTTGCAGGCTCTGAAAGACCTTGTCGCGCATCTTCTCGGAGGGTACCTTGAGTACCCGCGCCATGCTGGCCATATCGAAGTCGAACATCAGGCTGCCGACCATCACCTCCGCCTCGCCGACGGCCATCGCGCCCGTGCCACCAATTTTACGTCCACCGACCTGGATGTCGTTGATCGGGCGGTGGTAGGCGGCGATTTCAAGCTGCTGGTAAGTCTCGACCAGCGGCTGGATGTAGCACGCGAAGCGTGCGTCAAGTGCTTTCGGTAGGCTATTCCGGCGGAAGATCCACTGAGCAAAGACTTGGTTCCGGTCAAGGTAGACTGCGCCGCCGCCAACTTCGCGCCGGTAGACCGGTAGCCCGTGGGCCTGACAGTAGGTGAGATCAACTTCCTGCTCAAGCTCTTGGTGGTAGCCAATGCAGACGTAGGGATCAATCGGGGCGACGAGGATGATGGTGTCGGGCGTGGTTGGGCCGAAGGCGTGGGCCACGGCGTGGTAAACCGTCTGTGAGCGCACGGACGGTACAAGCCCAAGATCAAGCAGGCGGATGGGGAGTGTCATCGTCGGTTAACCCTTCAGCAATCCGCGCTGACGCCAGTCGGTGACTGATGTGGTCAGCCAGGGCTGGAGATCAGCACCAGAAATCAGCCCGGCCAAGTCGCGTGCGGCATCCTCCGGCTCGATCAGCAGGAGCCACGCCTTACCGTAGGGATCCTGGTTCAGCAGCCCCGGCTGGCTCATCACATCGGGGTTGATCTCAATCACCAGGCCGCTGATCGGGGCCTTGAGCGGGCCGACATACTTGCCGGCCTCCATCGTCCCGAAGGGCTTGCCCTTGGCGATGGGTCGGCCAGCCGGCTTGAGCCGGACAGCGCTGATCGTCCCCGCCGAGCGCTGGGCCATGTCATCAAGGCCAACCCAGGCGTGTGTTCCATCCAGGCGCACCCAGAGATGATCATCGGGTTGGTAGTACAGATCGTCGGGAAGGGTAATACCGTCGTAGTGTGCCATAAGAACCTCTGCGAAAATCCATGTATTTGGCTAAGACAAGGTTAAGGTTTCAGGTGCCAGGTTTCAGGTTTACAGTTCGTAGCGCGGGCTTGCAGCCTGCGGCGGTACTCCTGACCGCCTGGAAGGCGGCGCTACGTTCACGACAAACTGTAAAGCTGTTCTGAACCATGACTAAGATTGCCGACGAAGTCGGCAATCTCAGCCACGTGTACATCAGACAGCCATGCGATAAGATCTATCGGCTATCGGCTATCGGCTATCGGCTATGTTCACGTTAGCGCCCTCGCCAGCAATTCTACAATGTCCAGCACGGCGACGCCAGGGGCGCTGCGCTCGGCCCCTCGGCTGAGAGTACGGACGCACTGCGGGCAGGCGGTGATGATTGTGCCCGCGCCGGTTGCCGCTAGCTTATCAACGGTTGTCGTCGCCACCCGCTGGCTGAGGGCCGGGTCAACCATCTCCATGTCGCCGCCGCCGCCGCAGCACATCCCGCGCTCGCGCCGCTCGTGGGCCTCGATGAGCTTCAAGCCGGGGATGGCGGCCAGCAATTGGCGAGGGGCTTCGTAAACCCCGCCATTCCGTGCCAGGTCGCAGGGGTCGTGGTAGGTGACGGTCTGATTAAGTTCGTTCAAGGGCAGCCGCCCGGCTGCCGACAGCTCGGCCAGCAGTTCAGTGGCATGCAGCATCCGCACGCCGGGCAGGTGGCGGGCATATTCTTCCTGCCACATGAGCCGACAGGCGGGGCAGTTGAAGACGATGGTGCTGGCCTCGCGGGCGCGTACCTGTGCGAGGTTGCTCTCGACCACGTCGTGAAACCGATCCGGCATTCCCGCCACCTGAAGTGGAAACCCGCAGCAAACTTCGTCGCCACCCAGGATGGTGAAGTCCACCTCGGCGGCGCTCATCAACCGCACTAGCGACTCGGCAATTGGCTGGACACGCGGCGAGAAGGCGGTTGAGCAGCCGACAAAGTAGAGAACCTCGGCGGTCTCGCGCTGGTAGAGGTCGGCGGGCGCATCGTCCATATACTCGGCCCAGCCCGCCCGCTCGTCGTTGGGGTAGCCGTAGACATTCCCGGTATTGGCGACATTGGCCTGGGCCAGCCCCAGTCCCGGCGGCGCGAGGTTACGCCGGGTTGCCTCCGCCCGCGCTGCCAGCCAGAACTGGCGCAGGTCAATCCGCGTTGGGCAGACCTGGGTACAGGCGCTGCATACCGTACACTGAAAGAGCCGAGTCATTTGCTCGCTGGAAACGGGTGTCCCGCTGAGCATAAGCTGGGTCAGATGGACGCGCCCACGCGGCGAACACGACTCCCAGCCCACACCGGCATATGTCGGGCAGACGGCCCGGCAGAAGCCGCAGTGGGCGCAGATGGTGGTCTCGGCGTCGAGTCCCTGGAAGAAGGTCGAGTCGCTCACGGCGATCTCCTTTCCCCACGCAGGAAGGTGGTGTGCGCCAGACTCAGGGCGGTAGCGGCTGGGGCGAAAGTAACTGGCCAGAGCGGGAATGGCGCAGCGTAGAGCTTGCCAGGATTCATGATCCCGTGCGGGTCGAGCAGCGCCTTCCGTCGTCGTAGTTCTCTCAGATCAGTCCGGCTAAACAGCCGCGACAGGTAAGGTGTGTTCCAGAGGCCGACACCGTAGGGCCGCCCTCCATAATGCGCCCCCAGATCGTGCAGCCGTTTGGTGAAGCCAATGGCCGCCAGGTACGCTGCGGTGCGCCGCTCATCGGTCGGGTAGATTGACATAACCTGTCCCCACTCCGGGGTAATAGCCAGGCCATAGCTGCCGATCTGCTGGCGGCTGCGCACAGCCAGTTTCCGCACGCCAGCGAGGTAGGCGGCGAGGTTGCGCAGCGGCAGCCAGATGTCGGTTGCCAACAGGGACGGCCCACCGCGCTTGTTGCGCAAATGGTAGAGGCGCAGGCTCCACTCTTCCAGAGCCAGTTCGCTCGGCAGTTCGCGCCCCGGCAGACGGGCCAAACCATCGCGGCCCTGGTTGACGGCGGCAGGCTCACCCTGAAAACTGACCATCAGCATGCCAGCGGGGTAGGAGGCAGGAGATAGGAGGCGGGAGGCAGGAGGCGGGCCTCCTGCCTCCTGCCTCCTGGCCCCAGGGGCATGGAATCCCGCACGCTCCAGCAGGGCCAGGTAGCCAGCGTCGGCAAAGAAAACGGTGTAGGGGCGAGGTTGGCTGTGGGACAAGGATTGCACACCCGTCCCCAGCGCGTCCAGGTCGTCGAAGCTGAACAGGTGGTGCGACTCAGCGGCGGGGCGCGGGCGGACACCTAGCTCAACAGTGGTGATCACGCCCAGGGTACCCTCAGCAGCAACAAACCAGCTTAATGGAGGATCGCTGTTGCGGGTCAGCTCGCGCAGTTCGCCAGTGGGCAGCACCACCTGGAGACTCACCAACTGGTCGGCAATAGCCCCGTACTGGAGGCTGCCGATACCGTGGCCCTGAGTGCTCACCCACCCGCCAACCGTAGCCGCTATCGCGCTGGACGGGTAAGATCGCACGGCTGCGCCTTGTCGCCGCAGGGTATCGTCCAGCTCAAACCAGGTTGTTCCCGGCAGCACCCGCACCGTCTGCCGGGCCGTATCCAGGCTAATGTCGTAGCGCAATGAGTTGACATCAAGGACGAGGCCACCGCGCACGGGGACGGCGTTGTAGTAACTGGTGCTACCTGCGGCGCGGGGCGTCACCGGCAGCTGCAGACTCGCCGCCTGACGAATCACATCGGCCACCTGCGTAGCATTGGCAGGGCGAACGATGGCATCGGGCAGGGTCTGAAAAAAGGAGCGCGTCATGATCTCCGGCACGGGGGCCAGATCGCGTGCGTACATCGTGCGCTCGACAAGATCCTCGGTCAGGCGGTCGGGGGGGAGATCAAAAATAGGCATCATATGGGGTTACTGTAGGGGCGAAGCATCGGCCCCGGATGGATTGGCGGGAACCCGCATCGCGCCGGTGCCGATGCTTCGCCCCTACTCACAACGATGTCTCCAGCCACACTTCCTCGGCGTGGTACGAGCTACGCACCAACGGGCCTGCGGCGACCGCCTGGAATCCGAGCGTCAAGGCCAGTTCGCGGTACCAGGCGAAGACCAGGGGGTGAATATGTTCAACCACGTCCAGTTGGTGCGCCGTGGGCTGGAGGTACTGGCCAATGGTGAGGATCGCGCAGCCCGCCCGGCGCAGATCGCGCATCGTATCAATCACCTCGCCGCAGGTCTCGCCCATGCCAAGCATCAGCCCAGACTTGGTGGTCAGGCCGCGCTGTCTGGCCCAGGTCAGCACCGCCAATGAGCGGCGGTAGGTGGCCTTGGCGCGGATGCGATCCGACAGGCGCTCGACTGTCTCGACATTATGGTTAAACACATCGGGTCGGGCATCGGCGATGATCTGGAGGGACGGCAGGGCACCGGCGAAATCGGGTACCAGCACCTCGACCGTGGCCTCAGGCATGCGCTGGCGAATAGCCCGGATGCTGGCGGCGAAGTGACCCGCCCCGCCATCGGGCAGGTCGTCGCGAGCCACGGAGGTGAGCACCACATGGCGCAACCCCAGGCGGGCGGCAGCAGCGGCCACGTGCGCTGGTTCGTTCGGGTCAGGCGGAAGCGGACGACCGGGGGAGATGTTGCAGAAGCGGCAATGGCGGGTGCAGAGATCACCCAGCAGCATAAAGGTTGCTGTGCCGTGCGACCAGCACTCGCCAATGTTTGGGCAGGCCGCCTCCTGACACACCGTATGCAGGCTCAGATCGCTGACCAGTCGCTCGACAGGGATCGTCCCTTCCTGGGGAGCCGGGGCTACCAGCCACGGCGCTGCGGCGCGCTGTGGCTCAACGGTGCAGTTGAACACATGGCCGAAGGCGACAATAAAGCTGGCCTCGACTGCCTCCATGTCGAGCGGGCGATCCAGAGCGGCGCACATCGAAGTGACGCCGCGCCCCGCAATCCCGCAGGGCACGATCAGCTCGAAGTGGGCCATGTTCGGATTGACGTTCAGCGCTAGCCCGTGCATCGTCACCCGATCCTGGACGGCGACCCCGATGGCGGCGATCTTGTCCCGGCCCAGCCAGATACCGGGGTGCGCCCTGATCCGCCGGGCGGCGATGCCCCACCCGGCCAGTACCTCCAGCGCAACCTGCTCCAGCCGGTGCGCGTACGTATGCAGGTCGTCGTCAGGCAACTTGAGGATCGGATAGGCCACCAGTTGGCCGGGGCCGTGGTAGGTCATACGCCCGCCGCGATCCGTCTGGATCAGATCAATGCCCTGGTTGCGCAGATTCCCAATCGTTACACGCAGATCCTCAACCCCGCCGCCGCAGCCCATCGTCAGCACCGGCGGATGCTCGACCAGCAGCAGCGTATCGCCCATCTCGTCCCGGCGGCGAGCCGCCGCCAGTTGCTCCATCAACCGCAGAGCGTGGCGGTAGCCAACCCGGCCCATGCGGATGAGTTGGATGGTTTCAGAACTTGGGGACATAGAGTGCCTGCCCTAACACGGCGCGAGCGGCCTCGACCATGCTCTCGCTCAGTGTCGGATGGATGCGGACAGACCAGGCCAGATCTTCGGTCAGCACCTCAAGTTGGAGTCCTAGAGCGGCCTCACTGATCAGTTCGGTGGCCCGGTGGCCGACAATGTGGACACCCAGCAGCTTACCTGATGTGCGGTCGGTGACGAGCTTGATCCCGCCCTCGCCTTCGCCCAGGCCCATCGCTCGTGGGCTGCTGTTGTAGGCCACGTTGGACACCTCAACATCATAGCCTTGGTCGGTCGCCTCATCTTCGCTCAGGCCCACCGCCGCCGTCTCAGGGACGGAGAAGGCGTAGCGCGGCACAGTGCGGCGATCCAGGCGGCGCGTCTGGCCCATCGCGTTTTCCGCCGCCACTAGCCCGCCCGCCGTCGCCAGCGACGAGTAGTAGGGCGGGCCGATCAGATCACCCAGGGCGTAAATACCGGCCACGCTGGTCTGCTGACGGTCGTCCACCACCACCGCGCCATTGTGCAGGCGCACGCCGACATTCTCCAGTCCCAGGCCAGCAGTCTGTGGAGTACGTCCGGCCCACAACAGCCGGTCGGCCATGATCACCGTCTCGCCCCGGCTGCCGCTGAGCAGCACCCGCAACCCCTCATCAGTGCGCTTCGCCGAGGTCAGACGTACATTGGTCAGCACCTGGACGCCCTGACCCTGGAGGATGCCCTGGAGGCGCTGGCCGATCTCGTAATCCTCGTCAGGCAGGGGGTAGGGGCCGTCCATCGCCAGCGTCACTTGGCTGCCGAGCCCGGCGTAGAGCGTCGTGAACTCAATCTCCGACGGCCCACCGCCCCAGATCACCACCCGGCCCGGCAGCGGGTCAAGCCTGATCGCCTCATCGGGTCGCAGAACCTCCTCGATATCGGGCGGCGGCGCGGCCCACTGTGCGCCGGTGGCCAGGATGATCGCCCGGCTAGCCTGGAGGCGCACGCCATCAACCTCAACCGTGCGGGCGTCGAGCAATCGCGCCCGACCCTGGAGGATCTCAATGCCGAAGGTGGGCAGCAGGACTCCCAGTCCCTCGCGCAGATCCCCGACGACCTGATCTTTACGAGCGATCAGCGCGGGCAGATCAATGCTGGCCGGGCCAACCTTGATGCCCATGTCGCTGGCCCGGTTGATACGGCGGCACAATTCCACACTGGCCAGCATCGTGGTCAGCGGAATACAGTTACGGTTGACGCAACTGCCGCCCAGTTCGCCGCGCTCGATCAGCGTCACCTGCGCCCCACGTTGGGCGGCGCGTGTGGCCGCCGCCGTGCCGCCCGGCCCGCCACCGATTACGATTATATCTGGCATGATACCTGCTACCTTCCCAGAATGAGTTTATTGTTGGGTGGAACGGTGCCAGCTTTGCTGGCACCGTTCCACCCAACAATGCGAAGTTTTTAGGCTGAGATTGCCAGCTTCGCTGGCGTCGGGCTATCGGCTATCGGCTATCGGCTATCGGCTATCGGCTATCGGCTATCGGCTATCGGCTATGGTCACACCAACAGCCGATACGGGCTCTCCAGCAATTCGCGCAGCGCGCTCAGGAATGACGCGCCGGGCGCGCCGTCCACGATGCGGTGGTCAATCGTCAGGCTGAGCACCATCGTCGCCCGACGGACGATCTGGTCGTTGTGAATCACCGGCTTGTCAATGATCCGCCCGACCCCCAGGATCGCCACCTCGGGCGGGTTGACGATGGGCGTGAAGCCATCAATGCCGTAGGAGCCCAGGTTGGTGATTGTGAAGGTTGCCCCGGTCGCGTCATCAACCCCCAGGCTGCCGTCGCGTGCCGCCAACGCCAGACGCCGGGCCTCCTGGGCGATCTGCTCAACCGTCCGCCGGTCGGCGTCGCGCAGCACCGGAACAATCAGCCCGTCGGGCAGGGCCACGGCCACCCCGATATGCACCGTGTCGAGCAGGTGGATCTCGTCGCCAATCAGGGTCGCGTTCAGGATTGGGTGGCGCTTGAGGGTTTTGGCAACCGCCTTAACCAGCAGGTCGGTGTAGGTCAGTTCAAAATCGGCCTTGAGCTGACTGCGCAGCTTGACCAGTTCAGTGGCGTCAATCTCGACCATCATCGAGACTTGGGCCATGCTCTGGAGGCTCTGCACCATGTTTTCGGCGATCATCTGGCGCATCCCGGCGAAGGGGATGATCCGTGCCAATGCGGGCGGGGTCGCTGGTGCCGCTGGCGGTGCTGCGCCAAAGGATAGAACATCCTGCTCGGTGACTCGTCCGCCGGTGCCGCTGCCGCGCACCTGGGCGAGGTCAATCCCGCGCTCCTGGGCCAGCTTACGCGCCGCCGAGGTAGCCAGCACCGTTGCCGGGGCTGGGGCAGGTGGCGGTGTAGCTAGGTGGCGCGTAACATCCGCCTCTGTCACCATGCCATCGGCCCCGCTGCCACGCACCTGTCCCAGATCAACCCCGCGTTCCTTGGCCATTCGTCGGGCCGCCGGGGAGGCCAGCACAAACCCGCCCGGCGCGGCGGACGGGGCCGCAGCCGACGGGGTGGACGCGGCAGACGGGGCCGCAGGTGCGCCAGCGCCGTCTTCAGCCACCGGCAGCGCCGAGATGTCCGGCAAAGCCTCGCCAGGTGCCGTGATGAAGCCAAGAACCTCGCCTACCTGCAGCGTCTCCTGCTCCTGCCGCACAATCCGCAGGATGCCCGCCTCGGCAGCGACGAGCTTATAGGTGATTTTTTTGCTCATCACCACGGCGACTTCCTCGTCCTTGCGAATCGGGTCGCCGTCGCTCTTATTCCACTTGGCGATGACACCCTCTTTCATCGCCATCCCCAGCTTGGGCATAATAATGCTGATCGCCATAAGGTATGTCCTAATGCAATTGCAGATTGCGGATTTACGATTGTGGATTGCGCCCAGCGCCCTGGATCGTTGGCTATCGGCTATCGGCTATCGGCTCTGCTCCAAGTCGCTGGAACACGCCGCGCCTCGTCGCCTCCGCCATACAGCGGCCAATATCTACCACCCGAGGGCCGTTGTTGGTCAGGCGCACACTGACGGTCTGGCGAGGGTAGATCTCAATCTGGCGCTCACCGTCCAGAGCGATGGTTCCCGCCTCTGATTTCAGCCGCACTTCGTCTCCCACTGCCATCAGGTGATGCTCGCGCACCGCGATGCGAGTGACGAGTCCCGGTCCCAAGGGTGCCAGCACTTGGGTACCGCCGGTGCCGATCTCCAGGTACATCCCCGTGTCGTGCTGCGCGCCCACTGCCTGGATGCAACTGCCCACTGCCGAGAGGCCGATCCGCCCCGGCACAGCCTGGGCCAGGACGATCTCGCGGATATGGCTGGGGTCCCAGATCGCCCGCGTGCCGATAAACAGGTCGCTGCTCGTCACCAGGTCAACCAGGGCGATATCGGCCAGTTCCTGGTCAATGTACACCTCCAGGCGCTTCGCCTGGTAGGTTGTGTTCTCCGCATCAACCGCACCCAGCGCCAGCAACCCGGCTGCCATACCAGCCACCGTGCCCTCCACCATCACCGGGAAGACGTTATTCGTGCCGGTTGAGATGGGTACAATCGGTGTGCTGCCGCAGCCCTTGGCAACCACGCGGTTAGTGCCGTCGCCACCGAGGACAATGATGCATGCCGCGCCCAGTTCGCGCAGGCGCGCCGCCGCCACGGTCGAGTCACCCTCGGTCGAGGTCATTGGTGAGTCAATGACATCAACGCGCAGAGATGCAAGCTTAACCCCGTCAATGGCGCGCTCACCCAGCCCGTAGTAGTCGGGCATGATGGCGACCCGCTTAACCCCCATCGCGTCGAGGGCCAGCAGCACGCGCTGCAAGATATTGATCTTCTCGTTGTTGTCGAACACCGACGCATGAGCGACCAGACGCCGAATATCTTTACCGGACGCCGGGTTGGCGATGATGCCTACAGTTGACATAATTTTTTTCAGGGTTACGAGCGAAGCTGTGCCGAACAGCCCTCACCCCCAGCCCCTCTCCCTTAGGGAGAGGGGAGTGGATCACGT
The DNA here is from genome assembly GCA_903920315.1 of uncultured Oscillochloris sp. Lineage (GTDB taxonomy): Bacteria > Chloroflexota > Chloroflexia > Chloroflexales > Chloroflexaceae > Oscillochloris. Next base: position 3,471 of record CAIXLU010000491.1, on the reverse strand, counting down.
TCTGGTACGGAATGCTCCCCCTCTCCCCTTGGGAGAGGGGGCTGGGGGGTGAGGGCGAGATCGCTCCATATTACGCCGTTGTCGCCTTCACAGCGGCGATGATCTTCGCCGCATCCGGGATGTAGGCGTCCTCCAGCGGCGGGCTGAAGGGCACCGAGACGTGCGGCGGCGTCACCGTCTGCGGGGCCGCGTCTAGGTAGCCGAACGCCTGCTGCGCCGCCAAGGCGACAATATCGTGGGCGACGCTACAGTAGGGCGTATCCTCGTCTACCACCACCAGCCGGTGCGTCTTCTTCACCGACGACAGAATGGCGTCCTCATCCAGCGGCGAGAGGGTCAGGGGGTCAATCACCTCAACGTCAATCCCGTCCTTGGCCAACTGCTCGGCTGCCTGCATCGCCATATGCCGCATGCGCCCAATGGCAACAATCGTGACATCCTTGCCGGGCTTGACGATCTCGGCTTTGCCCAGCGGGATGATAAAGTCATCATCCTCCACCGGCCCATCCGTATCGAGCAGGGCGATATGCTCAAAGAAGATCACTGGGTCGTTGTCGCGAATGGCAGCGGCCAGCAGGCCCTTGGCGTTGCGCGGCGTGGAGGGCACCACCGTCTTTAGGCCGGGCATATGCGTGAAGACCGAGTAGATGCACTGGGAGTGCTGGGCGGCGGCGCGGAAGCCCGCCCCGATCAATGTACGCACAACCAGAGGCACCTGGGCTTTGCCGCCGAACATATAGCGCAGCTTGCCGCCCTGGTTGTAGATCTGATCGAGACAAACCCCCAGGAAGCCGACAAACATCAGTTCGACCACTGGCCGCAGCCCGGTGGAGGCCGCACCCACTGCCGCGCCGATAAATGCCGACTCACTGATCGGCGTATCCAGCACCCGCGTGCGGCCAAACTCGCGGGCCAGACCCTTAGTGACGCCCAGCACACCGCCCCACGCCTCCTCGCCCGCCTCTTCCACAAACGTCGCCGCGCCGCCTGCCACATCCTCACCCAGCAGAATTACTGTCGGGTCGAGGCGCATCTCTTGGCGAATCCCGGCGTTGATGGCCTCACGAAATGTGATGTTCCGGATGGTCATAATCAAAACTCCTTATTACCGGTAGCTCACGTATACGTCAGTCATCAATTCGCTCAGTTCGGGGTAGGGTGATGCTTCGGCAAACTCGACGGCAGCGTCAATGGCTGCCTTCGACCGCGCATCAATCTCGTCCAGCGTGGCTGCCGAGAGCAACTCGCGGTCAATAACGCGCCGCCGAAACTGATCAATCGGGTCGTTGCTCTTATTCTTGGCAATCTCCTCCTCGGTGCGGTAGCTTAACGGGTCGCCCTCGAAGTGGCCAAAGTAGCGGAAGCCCTTGGCCTCAAGCAGAGTCGGCCCCTCGCCACGCCGTGCGCGGGCAACCGCCTCGTGGGCCGCCTCGTACACGGCGAAAACGTCGGTGCCGTTCACCGTGAAGCCCGGCATATTGTAGGCCGTCGCTCGGTCGGCAATATCTTTTGAGGCACTGTGGTAATGGACGGGGGTAGACTCCGCGTAGCCGTTGTTCTCGCAGACAAAGACAACCGGCAGCTTCCAGATCGAGGCCAGATTCATCGACTCGTGCATGGTGCCCTGCTCAGCGGCCCCATCGCCGAAGAAGCAGATCGTCACCTGGTCGGTACCCTTCACCTTCGCCATCAGCCCTGGCCCACAGGCCAGCGGGCCACCGGCGCCGACAATGCCGTTCGCGCCCAGCATGCCTTTGTCTACGTCGGCAATGTGCATTGAGCCGCCCTTGCCCTTGCACGAACCGGTTGCCTTCCCGTAGAGTTCCGCCATCATGCCGTTGACTTCCACACCCTTGGCGATGCAGTGGCCGTGGCCACGGTGGGTCGAGGTAATAAAATCCCGATCCGTCAGGTTGGCCATAATCCCCACGCCGATTGCCTCCTCACCGGCGTAGAGGTGAACGAACCCTGGCAGTTTGCCGGCCGCGAACAGGGCGCTGGCGCGGTTCTCGAATTCGCGGATGAGCCGCATCCGATCATAGATCCAGAGCAGTTGATCCTGGGTAAGCTCAGCCATGCGTGTAACCTCCCTTGGTTAGCCTATCAGCCACGTCATTGTTGCCACCATCACACATCCCGCTTACGCAGCCGGCGGTGGGCCTGGGTACCATTCCTCCGGTTCCGGCATCACAAAGTCCGCCGGGATGTCGAAAATCTCCATGGTTGTCGTGGTGTCGCCCTCGGTCTCGAAATAGGCGTAGGGCACCCGCTCACACCAGATGCCGGATTGGATCAGCTCATAGCCACGTGCCTTGAATGCCGCGATCCGCTCCTCCCAGGGAATGTTATTGACGTTGAATGCGACGTGGTGAATGCCCTCGCCGTGCTTCTCAAGGAACTCTTCGTAGATAATCGGGCCGGTAAGCGGCTCGATGATCTCCCACATCATCGTGCCGGAGAAAGCCAAGCCCAGCCGCATGGAGTAACTGGCTGGCTGACCCCGGTAGGTCATCTCACTCACGGTCTCCGGCCCGAACGTATAGACTCGCCACGGGCCGATGCCAGCCCGTACCAAGCCCTCCATCGTGCGGTGAAAGTCGCGGGTCACAACGCAGATCTGGATGTTGTCACCCAGAAAGCTGTTGCTCAGTGTGTTGGCCCCAGTGACGGTTGGGAGTTCAGCCACGATGCTCCTCCTTAATCGTTATGATGGCGAAACTAGGATCTTGACGTGCCGCTCCTTGTTGATGTTGATATACTCGCCAAAGCCGCCGTCGGCGTGACAGCCCAGAAACCCAATCTGCGCGCAGAGATGGGGCAGCCCCCGTCTACAGTAGGCGCACGTCCCACAGCGCAGCAGCGGGTTGGGGCTGACCCGATCGCCAACCACAAAGCCCGCAACGTCCGGGCCAACAGCTACGATAGTTCCGGCAACCTCGTGACCAGGGGTGAGCGGGGCGAGTCGCCCGCTGAGGGGGTGGGGCGTGTTCACTCGCGTGAAGATCGGGCCAGCCGCATACTCATGCAGGTCGGTGCCGCAGATGCCGCACCAGTCTACCTTCATCTGTACCTCTCCGGGGCCTGGGGCTGAGGGCTCTGCGATATCCTCGATCCGTACATTCCGGCGTCCATGCCAAACCGCTGCTTTCATCGCACCTCCGATATACCCGACAACATTGCCAAGCAGCGGCAACCATGCCGCTACGGGGTACAGCAAGATCAGCCCACGCCAGCAAGGCGAGGAACAGACCACGAAGATGAGAGCTACCAGGAGATGGCCTAAGTGTAACCGACACAATTGGCTCTGACTATTAGGAAAAACCCTAATCTTTACTGCGCGATCCTCTTCATTGCAGGCGCGATCCTCTTCATTGCAGGCGCGATCCTCTTCATTGCAGGTGCGATCCTCTTCATTGCAGGTGCGATCCTCTTCATTGCAGGTGCGATCCTCTTCATTGCAGGTGCGATCCT
>CAIXLU010000490.1 GCA_903920315.1 uncultured Oscillochloris sp. | reverse complement strand
CTGGCCATGCCACGGATCGCGCCGGTCTTCGGGTCGAGGACGATGACGCTACCGCCGTCGGCGTGGTGTTGTTCAATGGATTTTTGCAGCTCGCGCTCGATCACATACTGCACCAGTGGGTCAATGGTGAGGGTCAGATTAGCTCCATTGCGCGCTGGGATGGTGCGCGATGGCGCGATAGCAATTGGGTTTTTCTTCGGGTCAAACTCCGCCTGCACGCTACCATTGATTCCCTGGAGTTGATCATTGTAGAAACCCTCGACGCCGCTGATTCCGTCGCCGTTATCATTCGCAGCACCGATGACCTGAGCAGCAAAGACGCCTTGGGGGTAGACGCGACGCGGCTCGTACTGCCACTGGAGTCCGGGCGCGTTCAGCGCATCAACCTTCGCGGCCACTTCCGGATCAAGCCAGCGCGCCAGCAGGAGCCAGTAATGATCTTTGTCGGTGAGTGCCTTGAGGATCTCCTGAGTATCTTTGTTTAAGAGAGCCGACAGCGCCAGAGCAAGGGTCGGAGCCTGCTCGGGCTTGACCTGAGCGGGCACAACCCAGAGGCTCTCGCGATCCACGTCCATGGCCAGCACATTGCCGAAGTGATCCGTGATCAGACCGCGCTGGGCCTGAATGGGTACTTGCTGATCAATTTCGGCCCGCGCCTTGGCCGTGAGTGTCTCGTGCTGGGCCACCTGGAGATCGGCAAGGCGAACAATCACCCGTGCGATCAGCAGGAGGCAGAGCAAAAGGACGGCGTTGATCCGCCAACGCTCAAGCCGCACGCGAGTAGGTGGCGCGGCGGCGGCTGGTTGGGTTCGTGGCGAGTTGGTGGTGCGTGTGGCCATAAACAATCTTGTGGGGAGGTTTCGGGTTTTAGGTTTTAGGTTTTAGGTTTTGGGTTTTAGGTTTTAGGTGCCAGGTGCCAGGTATCAAGCCGAGCGCATCAGAAAGCCTTGCATATGCCTAAAAGGGTTTTCACGGTGCCTTCGTGTGAAAACCTTCCCTTATTTCTCTGAGGCGGGGACATTCAGATAGCGCACTTGGTCGGGCGTGATGGGGCGCAGGCCAAGTTGCTCGGCACGGCTGCGGATCAGATCAAGGGAGTGGGCGTGAGCCTCGCGCACCTGGAGCTGGGAGCGCTCGCGGATCAGAACCGTCTTCTCTGCTTCAAGACGTGAGATCGCATAGCCCTTCGTCGCCACCACGCCCGTTTGTGCCAGGACGATCAGGCTCATCAGGGCCAGGATAAGCACGAGTCCGAACAGGTAGCGACTACCATCGAGGCGTACGTAGTGTGAGATACGGATCCGTCGTTCACGGGCTTGACGGATCGAGGAGATATGCTGTGTGTTAACGGCCATGATGTACTCCGTATGACGGCCCTCTCGGGCCACCTGCTACAGTTTCTCGGCGACCCGTAGCTTAGCGCTGCGGGATCTGGGATTGGCGGCCAACTCAGCCTCGCTGGCCTCGATGGGTTTTCTCGTGATGATTCGTAGGCGGGCGGGGCGCTCATTTGCGCTGCCGCCATAGCCCGACTCGGCCCGGAAGAAGTGCTTGACGATCCGATCTTCCAGTGAATGAAAGCTGATTACGGCCAGACGCCCGCCGCTGCGGAGCAGATCTATGGCTTGCGGCAGAGCGTGCTCTAGCTGTTCAAGTTCGGCGTTGACCGCGATACGCAGCGCCTGGAAGGTGCGTGTCGCCGGGTGGATGCGGTCGTGCTTGCCCCGCCCGATGGCCCTGGCCACCAGGGATGCCAGTTCGGCGGTGCGGCTGAACGGTGTCTGTCGGCGACGTTCGACAATCAGGCGCGCAATCCGCCGTGAGCCGCGCTCTTCGCCGTAACGGAAGATAATATCGGCCAGAGCCACCTCATCGAGACTATTCACGAGGTCTGCGGCTGTGTACCCACGGGTCGGGTCAAGGCGCATATCCAACGGGCCGTCGTTGCTGAAGGCGAAGCCACGGGCGGCACTGTCGAGTTGATGGGACGAAACCCCCAGGTCGAGCAGAATGCCATCAACCGCATCAACACCCGCGCTTCGGGCGATAGCGGTCATTTCTGCGAATCGCCCGTGGTGAAGCGTGTAGCTTTCGGGCGGTAGGTTTGCGGCCACAAGGCGAGCCTGCGCCGCCGCGAGAGCCACCGGGTCGGCGTCAATACCGAGCAAGCGACCGCCGGGTTGCGCTGCGCTCAGCAGGGCCAGGGCATGGCCTGCGCCGCCAAGCGTCCCATCCAGATACACCCCGCCAGGTTGCGGCTGCATGGCCGCCTGTACTTCATTGGGCAGGACAGAGATGTGCTTGAATTGCAGATTGGGGATTGCAGATTGCAGATTATGTTCTCCCACGATTATGTTTCCACGTCCAATCTGCAATCCTAAATCCTAAATCCTAAATCCTAAATCCTAAATCCCCAAGGCCGCCAACTGCTCCGCAATTCCGGCCCCGCTGGTGTCGAGTTCGTCCATCACCGTGCGCCAGCGTTCGGACGACCAGAGTTCAAAGTAGGTATCCATGCCGGTGATCACCACCTGTTCGCTAATCCCGGCGTACTCACGCAGGTTCTGTGGAACAAGGATACGCCCCTGACGGTCAACCTCGACCTCAGCGGCGTTGGAGAAGAGCATACGGCGTAGGTTGCGGGCCTCAAGGTTACCAAGCGAAAGGCTGCTCACCTTCTGGGCGAGCTGCTGCCAGACGTGGCGAGGGAATGCTTGCAAGCACAAATCGAATCCCCGCGTGAGAACCATGCCCTCGCCAAGCTCCTCGCGGAAACGGGCAGGTATGGCGACCCGCCCCTTATCATCAATACTGTGCTCAAACTCTCCAAGAAACACGGGAACCCCTCAGTGTTAAATCATTCCGCACAGCAAATTCGTTCGTATTCCCCACTTGGCCCCACTTTTCCCCACCTTTTCACCCATTATATACCACTCGACAGACAATTTCAAGCTTCCAAGGGCATTCTTTAGCATTCTGTGATATTTTGATGTAGGTAGTACTCTTTACACCCGTACTACTCTTTACACCCGTAGGATATGATACAATTGTTCGATAATAGTAAGGAAGAGAACGATGAGTGACCCATTGGGCGAAGGGCTGACCCACCTGGATGCTCACGGGCGGGCGCATATGGTGGATGTGGGGGCGAAGGCGGAGACGCAGCGCGAGGCGATTGCGCGTGGGCGGGTCGCAATGCGGCCAGAGACAGTGCGGATGATCGTCGAGGGAGCAACGCCAAAGGGCGATGTCCTAGCGGTAGCGCGAGTGGCCGGGATTATGGCAGCCAAGCGCACCGCCGAGCTGATTCCACTTTGTCATCCTCTGCTGCTCACCCACGTGAGCGTGCAGATTGTACCGGATACAGCGGGGTGCGGTCTGGAGATTGAGGCCACAGTGCGAACATACGGACAGACCGGAGTGGAGATGGAGGCACTGACGGCGGTGAGCGTGGCGGCCCTGACGATTTACGACATGTGTAAGGCAGTAGATCGCGGGATGCGGATCGGCGAGATCCGTCTGGCCGAGAAGCGTGGCGGGCGCAGTGGGGATATCGTGCGCGAGTAGGGGCGGATCGCACGCCACCCCTACGCATCGGGAGGAATGGTGTGAGCGAGGGCCGTACGTAACTGAGCAACGGTGGCCATAAGTTCCTCGGTGCGATACATGTGGCGGAGAACGGTCTCCTCAAGCGTACTACGCCAGCGCCGGAGATCGCTGATCCGACGGGCCAGTTGCGGGTCTGGCTCCTGATTGGTCTCCAGTGTCCCGATCTGCTGCTCTAGCTCCGAAAGCGTCCAGGCAATGTCGGCGAGTGATGCGTTTGCACTTTTGTACTGGCTGAGTTGGTCACGGTATTGCTGGTGCAACTGCTCGCGTCCATCGCCAGAATCCGGTTTAGTGTGTTCCACGCCCTACCTCCTACCCGTGCCTGTCCTGTAGCACTCCCCATCAGCATAGCATATGCGGATTGTTCCATGTGGTCTTGACAACGAACATAAGTTCTTATATAATAGAACCCAGCCCCCGCATGAACGTCCATGACATCCCCCGCGACGATCAAAGGATTCTGACGATGAGCACACTATTTCTGATGTGGTACGACGACAACCCGAAGTTGACGGTGGCGATGAAGATAGAGGACGCGATTGGGGCTTACCGCAACCGATTCAGAACCGTACCAACGCTCGTGCTGGTGAACGAGGAGGATGTTATCGAGGTGGAGGGCGTCCAGGTACGCGGAGTCACGACGGTTCGCCGTAACACCGTATGGGTGGGGCTGGATGGCGAAAAACACGAACGCCTTGTCGAAGATCCCAGTGCGAAGGTAGCGAAGAGTGCGAACACGAGGCCACGAAAGCGTGGCGCACCGTAGAGACGCCCCGATGGGGCGTCTACGATATGGGGCGTCTACGATTTTCCATCGAGGACGGCGATTCCGTGGAGAGCGTAGGGATTGGCGGGATCGAGGGCGAGGACGTTCTCTAAGGCGGTGCGCTGGTCGTCGGGGTCGTCCACGGCTCCGCTGAGCCAAAGCCACGCTTCGGTGGCTTCCTCATCCTCGCTGACCACGCGCATAAGCAGGTCGAATGCGCGGGTCTTGTCGCCATTGGTAAGGGCAACGGCCCCCTCGTAGAGCCACTCGGCATGGTGTTCTTTCATGTTCGTTCCCCTAAGCTAGCTTTTTTCCGTTTCTCAAAGAAAAGGCTGTGGATGTCGGGCTGGTACGGGCCGAAGGGGACAATCTCTGTAAAGCCCATACGCCGATACAGGCCGATAGCCTCGTGCTGGAGAACGCCGGTCTCTAGGCGCAGAATGGGCACCCCCTGCTGATGGGCGTATGACTCCAGATGGGTGAGCATGAGCTTGCTGAGGCCCATGCCACGATACGGTGGGCGAATGAACATACGCTTCACTTCGCCGTACCCGTCGGCGTAGATCTTCACCCCGCCACACCCAACAGCCACAGCGTTGATGCGCAGCACGAAGAAAGCTACTTCTTCGGCGATCAGGCTCTCGACGCTCAGACCGTGGTGACTCTCGATGGGATACATCGGAATCAGCAGGTCGTCAAGCTCACTCACCAGGGCGGCGGCCTCGGGGGTATCGGGACGCTCCGGGGCGATAGTAACAGACATGAGAGTGTTCACCTCAGCCATCCAAGCGATTCGCGCACAACATCTGCTGAAAATGGCCGCTAGTGTCCGGCTATCGGCTATCGGCTATCGGCTATTTTTACCTCAGGGAACACATGGCGTATCGGGGTACACCATGATCTGCCCCGATGCGCCAACGATTTCGGCGTACATTGCGGGATCGGTGACGCCCTCGGTGATAATGGCGAGGGCGTGGGTGTGCGGGCCAATGCGCAGGCGAGTGCGGGCATCGGCAGCAGCAGTATTGTCTGCACACAGGGCGAGCAACCCGGCCACCCCGGCGGCACCCGTCTCACCGGCGACGACACCCTCGGCGGCGAGGGCGCGTATCGCGGCGCGAGCGAGATCATCGGATACCGTCAGAGCCGCGTCGAGTCCGGCATGAAGCGTGGGCCACGCCACAGGTGAGGGCACGCCGCAGTTAAGGCCGACCATGATCGAGCGATGCGGGCCAGGTACCTCGGTGATCTGGCCGGCGCGCAGGGAGGCCAGGATGCAGGCCACCTGGTCAGGCTCAACCCCGACAATGGTGGGGCCGCCGCTGTGGCGCCGGTAATAGCCAATCATCGCTGCGGCCAGGGCACCCACGCCCATTTGCACAGTCACAAGGTCGGGTCGTCCACCCAGGGCGGCGGTGATTTCCTGAAAGATCGTGCCGTAGCCGACGATTACATCGCGAGGGGTTTCCGCGTAGCCCGGCCACGCCGTGTCGGAGATGACCAGGGCCAGCGGGCCAGCGGCAGCGGCTGATCGGGCCACCGCATCGTCGTAGCTGCCGTGTACGATTTCAAGCTCGGCACCCTCGCCAACGATGGCATCCATGCGTGCGGGGGCCATATCGGCAGGGACAAAGATTCGCGCCCGCAGACCGAGCAGCGCGGCCATACGTGCCACTGCTCGCCCATGGTTGCCATCGGTGGCGGCCAGCAGCGCCAGGGGTCGCAGATGAGCCACAGCGGCGCGCAGATCGTCAATATTTTCCCAGATCGGCTCACCGCCGATCCGTGTACAGAGCGCCCGATAGGTGGCGTATGAGGCGCCCAGGATCTTGAACGAGGGCAGGCCGAGGCGATCCGTCTCCAGCTTGAGCGATAGCCTGCCGATACCCAGTTGCGCCGCGAGATCGGGTGCATCAACCAGGGGTGTGGGCGCATAGCCGGGCAGACGTCGGTGGAAGTCCAGGGCAGCGGGGATTGCCCGCCGCGTGTTGTAGAAAATATCCATAGCTCAGTGCCTCAATGCTCCAAGATATTGAGGACGCGCTGCACCAATGCGGTGTCGCTGGGATCAAGCCCGTAGAGCAGCGGACCAGGGCGGCGCTCGCCCTGCCAAATTTTCTGCACCGGGCGGCGGACGCGCCAGCCTTTACGCTCCAGATCCTCCAGCGCGATCTCCACATCAGCGCGCTCAGACTCATTGCCTCGGGCCACGGCGGCAATCGCATGGAGCAGCGGCTCGAACTGCTGTACAGCGGTGTTAGCCTGTTCCTCGCTGGCATCACTGATCACCCCGGCTGCCGTGAGCCGCTCGTAGATCACCTGCTGCTCGGCAACCGGCAGGGCGTCGAGGGCGTCCTGAAGACCCGCGCCATTGCCGCGCTCTAGGGCAGTACGCACGGGGGGCGGCAGGCTGCGCAGGAAGACCGGGTCGAGGACGCTGGCCACATCATTGGCGGCGAAGCGGTGGCGCTCAGCAAACTCGGTCAGGCCAATGTCGTCGAAGATCGTGGCAGCCTGCTCCAAGTAAGTTCGCGCCAAGTCGGCCCGACCCTTGCGGCGCAGCGCCCAGCCGTAGTTGCCGGTCTGGGCGGCAGCGCTGTAGAAGTCGCCGGCGGCCCAGTAGAGTCGCACCGCCTGGTTGAGCAGGTCGGTGGCCTCAGGCAGACGGTTCTGGTCAATCAGCGTGCGCCCACGAGCCACCAGGGCGTCGGCTTGGGCTTTTGGATGAGTGTTGCTCATAGTGTTGGGGCGCAGCAGGCCGCATCCTGAAATTGCAGCTTAGACAAGGTTTCAGGTGCCGGGTTTTAGGTTTCAGGCGTAGCGCATCAGGATGCCTTGTGTATGCCGAAACTGTAAAGTATCCGAGAACCTTGTCTTAGACATGTTTCAACCAGCGTGACAGTTTAGGCACATGCACCGCGTCCTGTTGGGATAAATCTGCAATCTAAAATCTGCAATCTGAAATATGCATTAGGCTTGCCAGATTATGCACGGGACAGTGGTCTGGCTCATTTTAACATAGGCACTAGCTCTGGACTCACGAGCCTGGCCCGTAAACGGGCGGACTCGTGGTCGCGAAGGCCGCGATGCGGTACTGGGGGATTTTGCATCAGCCCCAAAGTGTGATGATGTATAATCCACACCTGTAGCTCTAGACAATCTCCGAGAAAGGATGGCTGATGGCAGCCGATACAACAGATGCCGTGGTGCAGGCCGACCGTGAGTATATTCTGCAAACCTACGCTCGCCCCGATTTTGTCATCACTCGTGGCGAGGGCGTCTATCTCTACGACACCGAGGGCCAGCAGTATCTCGACTTTGTTGCCGGGATTGCGGTCAATGCTCTTGGCTACGGCGACCCAGATGTGATCCAGGTGATCGCCGCACAGTCGGCCCAGCTTATCCACACCTCAAACCTCTACCATACGGCCCCCGCTGGCGAACTGGCACGTATGCTGGTTGAGAGTAGTTCGGCATTCGACAAGGTTTTCTTCAGCAATAGCGGCACCGAGGCGGTTGAAGGGGCCATCAAGTTCGCTCGCCGTCACGCCCGCGAACACTTCGGTGAGGGCAAGACAACGATTGTCGCCTTTGATGGCTCGTTCCACGGGCGCACCATGGGCGCTGTCGCCGTAACATCCCGCGAGAAGTACCGTGAGCCGTTTATGCCGGTGATGCCCGGTGTCCGCTTTGCCAGCTACAACGATAGTGCCTCCCTGGAGGCAACGATGGGCGACGATGTCTGCGCCGTAATCCTGGAACCCATCCAGGGCGAGGGCGGCATGCGGGTGGCCGATGATGATTTTCTGGCAGCGGCCCGTGCGCTATGCGACAAACATCACGCTCTGCTGATCTTCGACGAGATCCAGTGCGGTATGGGTCGCACTGGCACGCTCTGGGCCCACGAGTCCACCGGCGTCAAGCCCGATATGATGACCATCGCCAAGCCCCTGGCTGGTGGCCTGCCTATCGGCGCAATCCTGCTCAACCAGCGTATCGCCGACAGCATCCACGTCGGTGATCACGGCACCACCTTCGGCGGCAACCCCCTGGCCACAGCAGTGGCTGGCGTCGTTCTCCGCAAGGTCAACACCCCCGATTTTCTGGCCCATGTGCGCCAGGTGAGCAATTACCTCGACGAGTCGCTCCAGGATCTCGCCGCCGACATGCCCGATACCATCCTTGAACTGCGCGGGCGCGGCCTGATGCGGGGCATCCGTATTAACGGGTCGGCCAGCGCTGCCCGCGAGGCCGCTCACCGCCAGCATCTGCTGGTCGTCACCGCCGGCGACGATGTGATTCGCCTGCTGCCGCCCCTGGTGATCGAGACACAGCACGTTGATGCGATGATCTCTGCGCTTCGCGAGGTACTGCGTTAGACAGCTCCCCGAAAGATCATACTGAGTTGTGGATGCATCCAGTCCGTGCAGATTCGGTGGCCGGGTTCCGGGGGCCGACCGCCGGAACCCGGCCACCGGAACCCGACCCGGTTATGGAGAGGATTGTGTCCGGTACAGCGACTGCTCCGCAGCAATGAGCGCGTTATCTGCTACAATTGCGGGCGAGGGCATCACAATAGCGCGTTTGTTCTTTTGATTTTCTTTGGCATCGTGGGGCGGCGGGAAGAACCCGATGCTCCCGAGGCCATCCGTATGAAAGGGGCGGCCATGTCAGTCGTAGCACTAATCGGTGCCCAGTGGGGCGATGAGGGCAAGGGCCACCTGGTTGATCTACTCGCCAGCAAGGCGCGATTGGTGGTGCGCTATGGCGGCGGCAATAATGCGGGCCATACTGTTGACAACCATCTCGGCACTTTTAAGCTTCATCTCATCCCATCCGGTATCTTCGACCCGGCTACGGTCAATGTTATCGGTAGCGGTGTGGTCATCAGCCCCGAGGCACTCCTCCTAGAGATTGCCGAACTGAAGAGTCGTGGTGTCAACACCAGCAAGCTCTTTATCAGCGAGCGTGCCCACGTCGTCATGCCTTACCACGTGATTCTCGATAAGCTCCAGGAACAAGATCGTGGTGATGGCAAGATCGGCACCACCGGACGCGGGATCGGCCCGGCCTACGCCGATAAAATGAGCCGCACCGGTATCCGTATGGCCGATCTGCTTCACGAAGAGACGCTGCTCAACCGGCTGCGTGGCGTCCTCGAAGAGAAAAACCGTCTGCTCACGAAGCTCTATGGGGTCAAGGCGATCTCGCTCCACGAAACCTATCTGCGCTACCTCAACTTTGGGCATCAGTTGGCCGAACACATCACCGACACGCACCCGATCATCCAGCGCGCCCTTGCCAAGGATATCCCCATTCTCTTGGAGGGTGCGCAAGGTGGCCTGCTTGATGTTGACCACGGCACCTATCCCTACGTCACCTCGTCGCCGCCGGGGGCCGCCGGAGCCTGCCAGGGCGCGGGGATCGGGCCGACCCGGATTGATTCGGTGATCGGTGTGTATAAGGCGTACACCACCCGTGTCGGCGAGGGACCGTTCCCCACCGAGATTGATGGCCCTGATGCCGACGCTTTGCGCCAAATGGGCACTCCGTGGGCGGAAGTGGGCACCACCACCGGGCGACTACGCCGGGTCGGCTGGTTTGATGGCGTGATGGCCCGCTACGCAGCGCAGATCAACGGCGTTGATACGGTGGCGATTACCAAACTGGATGTCCTTGATGGCATCGAAACCATAAAGATCTGTACCGGTTACAAGCTCCACGACACAATGCTGGAGTTCCCGCCGGCCACCACTGCTGTGCTTGAGCAGGTTGAGCCTGTCTACGAGGAGGTGTCGGGCTGGATGACGTCAACAGTTGACATCCGTCGCTTCCAAGATCTGCCTGAGGCTGCCCAAGCCTACGTCGCACGCATCTGTCAACTTGTGGGTGCCCGCCTCGGTATTATCTCGGTTGGCCCCAAGCGCGACCAGATCATTATGGCGAGCGAGGTATTTTAAGGACACAGGGGGCATGATCGGGTGGTGCCCGCTTCTGCTCCCTGTGTGATTCTATATGGAATTTACATTGATTGCACACCTTTTGTTAACCTGAAAACGTTTGACCGATTGAACCCGCCGCAAGCCGCCATGCTTTAGCCGAGCGGTGAGGCGGGTTTCTCGCTGGCTTTAGCCAGAACAGTGAACACGCTGTTTATGGCTTCCGCTTGCAGAAAAGAACAGTCTATGGTACACTTGTTCTGTAGGCTCTCCCTTCGCACGCGCACCAACGGCGCACTTACGCGATCTGAGTCAACACCTTTCCAACCTATCAGTTGCCGGTTGCTTGCGGGAGGCTCTGCGAGCGTAAAACTGATTGAGCGAGTACCTAGGGTGCACGTATCGGCGGGTTTCCGCCGTAGTTCGCTCGACACAGCGCATGTAGCTCGTGAGGTATCGCTATGAGCGAGTCACGAGAAGCCGTGGGGTTTCAACCCCTGCGGAGTGTCACATGCACAAAGCCGGTGTGCTATCATAACGCGAGTCGAAACGTGTCATCTTGGACTGTTGGGCTACAGGTAGCTCTGTGCAGCGCCGCATGAGGCTCTTGTCTCGACATACGTCATTTTGGTCTGTATCTAGGTTTTTGAATACAGAGGAGTACATAGATTTTATGAAACTGCACGAGTATCAGGCCCGCGATCTGCTCGCTCGCTATGGCATTCCCGTAACTGGTGGCGGTGTCGCCAGCACTCCCGCTGAGGCCCGCGCCATCGCTGAACAGATTGGTGCGAAGGTTGTGGTGAAAGCACAGGTCTTTGTCGGCGGTCGCGGCAAGGCTGGTGGCGTTAAGCTCGCCGATACGCCCGATCAGGCGGAGCAAGTGGCCGCACAGATCCTTGGCATGGACATTAAAGGGCTGATCGTCGAAAAGGTACTTGTTGCCGAGGCAATTAGCTACCAAAAAGAGATCTATGTCAGTGCCGTTCTCGACCGCGCCACCAAGCGGGTGGTGATGATCGCCTCTGCTGAGGGCGGTGTGGAGATCGAAGAGGTTGCGAAGACAAACCCCGACGCGATCATTAAAATCCCGGCCCACCCCGAGCTTGGCTTGCTCGACTACCAGTCCCGCGAACTGGCTTTTGCCATTGGGCTGAAGGATGGTAAGCAGGCTCGCCAGTTTGCCCAGATCGCCAGTGCGCTCTACCGGGTCTTTGTGGAGACGGACGCATCTCTCGCCGAGATTAATCCCCTGGTGGTGCGCGACGACGGCAGCCTCCAGGCCCTCGACTCGAAGATCCTCCTCGACGATAGCGCCCTCTTCCGCCACCCCGACCTTGAGGCACTGCGCGATCCCTCGGGTGAGCCAGAGGCCGAGCGCAAGGCACGGGCCGCCGATATTACCTTCATCAAGCTCGATGGCACGATTGGCTGTATGGTGAACGGTGCCGGCTTGGCGATGGCGACCATGGATGTGGTAAAACTCTATGGTGGCGAACCCGCCAATTTTCTCGATATTGGCGGTGGTGCCGGTAAGGATAAGGTTAAAGCCGCCCTCCAGATCATCCTCGCCGATACGAGTGTGAAGGCGGTGATGTTCAACATCTTCGGCGGAATTACCCGCGTTGATGAAGTTGCCCGTGGCATTATCGCCGCCCTTGAGGAAGTCGAGACGAATGTGCCTATGATTGCCCGTCTCACGGGCACAAACGAGGTCGAGGGTCGCAGGCTCCTCGCCGAATCGCGCCTTATCCCGGCGGATTCGCTGGCCGACGCCGCACAGAAGGCGGTTGCTGCCGCACGCGGCTGAAACGTGTTGGTGGCTCATGTCCGAAAGAGGCGCGAAGACGTAGCGGCCCGATCTCTGGCTGCTGCGTCGCGCCTCTTCCGCATCTACCGCTCGCTGAGCAGACAACTAAGGGAAGCGGATCTTCTTTAGTGATCCCATCACAGGCGTCATGTCACCCTGAGCGAAGCGAAGGGTCTGCCAGGAAACCGGGAAAGATGCTTCGCTGCGCTCAGCGTGACATGATGCTGGGATACGTAAAAATTTCCGCGTCCCTACCATTCCAGGGTGTTCTCGTATCGTTGGTTTGAGGAGTTTTTGGATCATGAAGAAGCGGGCGCTCATTACCGGCATCACCGGCCAGGATGGCAGCTACCTGGCGGAATTTTTGCTCAATAAAGGCTACGAAGTCATTGGTATGGTGCGCCGCACCAGCACGGTGAACTTCGAGCGGATTAAACATTTTCAGGATAAGCTCACCCTCGTCACCGGCGATCTGCTTGATGAGATCTCGCTGATCAACCTGTTGCGCGATCACCGCCCCAGCGAGGTGTATAACCTCGCGGCCCAGTCGTTTGTGCAGACATCGTGGTCCCAGCCGGTATTCACCGGCGAGACGACGGCCCTCGGTGTGACGCGGATGCTCGATGCGACGCGCTTGGTTGACCCAGACATTCGCTTTTACCAGGCGAGTAGCAGCGAGATGTTTGGTAAGGTGGTCGAGGTTCCCCAGAAGGAGACGACGCCCTTCTACCCGCGCAGCCCCTACGGGGTGGCGAAGGTGTACGGTCACTGGATCACGGTGAACTATCGTGAGAGCTACAACATGTACGCCTGCTCGGGGATACTTTTCAATCATGAATCTCCCCGCCGGGGTTTAGAGTTCGTCACCCGCAAGATCTCGCACGCGGTGGCGCGGATCAAGCTGGGGATTGATGAGGAGCTGCGTCTGGGCAATATTGATGCCCGGCGCGACTGGGGATTTGCTGGCGATTATGTCGAAGCGATGTGGATGATGCTTCAGCAGGATCATCCTGACGACTATGTGATCGCCACAGGCGAGACCCACTCGGTACGCGAGTTCTGCGATCTTGCCTTTAGCCATGTGGGGCTTACGTATAGCGACTATGTTGTGCTGGATGCGCGCTTTATGCGGCCAGCCGAGGTTGATTTGCTGATCGGCGACCCGGCGAAGGCGCAGGCTGCCTTAGGGTGGACGCCAAAGACATCATTTCCTGATCTGGTTCGATCAATGGTTGATGCGGATATACACCTACTCAAGGAACAGAACCGATGACTCAGGCGGAAATACGATTGATTGAAGAGGGCTGGGACGCACTGGTGGAGCGACTGGGTCACGCTGAGGCTACCCGCTTTGTCATGCTGCTCGACCGTCGCACGGGCGGCGCAGTTCAGCACCTGCGCACACTTTGGTCTATGACCAATACCGGACAGCGACGCCCATTGGAGGCAATGCAGGGCCAGTCGGTCAATCGGTTCGACGCCTAAGCCAGTACCGCATTCCAGGCACGGCTGAAGGCAGCGTTGTCAACGCTGCCTTCAGCATTATTCACACGATCTGAGTGATTATCGCGACACATCTGATCGCGATACCGGCTCATCACGCAGATCTCGCTCGATCTGGTCGAGCCGCATGGTTACCCCGCGACGCCAGGAATCGTCCTCGACTTGCATTGACCGCACTCGGTAGAGAATCTCCTCCTGCACTCGCCGCACCCCTCCCACCCGGTCAGCCAGCAGGCCGATCAAAAAGGTGACCAAGGCCATCACAACCAACACGCCACCCACAAACAGTGACTGGTCGTTTGAGCGTGACTCGGCGAACCAGGCTAGCCGCCGACCGATAAAGACATACGCGGCGGAGAGCAGTAGCAGGGCACCTGGCGTGAAGAACATCGCCGCAATGTAGCTAAAAACCTTCAGGGGCTCGTAGGTAGCGTAGGTGCGAGCGATAATTGCCGACTGGCGCTTGATGAAGTTCCAGTTGCCCCGATGGAGCCGCGAGGGTCGTTCCACCACGTTGGTGCGAATGGGGATTGCCGCAATTGTCAGGCGTCGCTTGCCCGCCTGGATCAAGTTCTCCACCGTGTAAGAGAAATCGGTAGTGACAAACGTGCGCAGGGCGGCGTGGCGTGAGAGGGCCCGAAACCCGCTTACCGTATCGGGTATATCGGTTTCGGAGGCCCAGCGCACCACCGAACTGCCCAGGAATTGCAGGAGACGCTTGAGGGCCGAAAAGTGTTCCATCGTCTGTACTTGACGATCACCAATCACGATATCGGCCCACCCGGCGATAATCGGTTCTACGAGGCGTGCAATCTCGCTGCCGGGGTACTGGTTATCCGCGTCGGTGTTGACAATAATATCTGCCCCCAGGCGCAGCGCGGCGTCAATGCCGGTCTGGTAGGCAGTGGCCAGCCCCTTATTGGACGTATGGCGCACGACATGGTTTGCGCCGGCGCGTCGGGCCACTTCTACCGTATCATCGGTACAGCCGTCATCAATGATCAGCACCTCAACGCTGCTGACTCCAGGGATTGTGCGGGGAATATCCGCAATCACCGACGCGATGGTCTCACCTTCATTGAGCGCGGGGATCTGGACGATTAGCCGCAGTGGTGCCTTGTTACTCTGCTCACTCATGGTAGCGGCCATTGTAGCACATAGGGAATAGGCAACTTACGCATATGGCAAACTACCTGCGCGATTTTACGAGCGAGGCACCGGTGCTGAGTGCGCGCCGACCGACGATTAACGAGTTCTTTCTCTCGTCTTATACGCTCAGCATTTACACGGGCTGCGAGATCGGCTGCCCCTACTGCGACAGTTGGCTCTTCGGTGATCGCCCGCTCAACGAGACGGTTCGTATTCCCCTCGATCTTCCGCAGCGCCTCAACGCTGAACTGGATGCGGTTGATCGTGGCGATCTCATCGCGATCACCGCGCTCAGTGACCCCTACCAGCCCGCAGAGCAGATCTACGGGGTTACTCGGCAAACTCTCCAGGTTCTCGCCGACCGCAAACAGCCGTGTCTGTTGCTGACGAAGAGCGCCGGAGTGCTAGAGGATACGTTACTATTCCAGCGGATGAATGAGAGCAGTTTAGGGATCGTGATGACGACCCTGCTCACGATGGACCCGCACCTGGCCGAGAAACTAGAGGGCAAAGCCCCGCCGCCAGCTATGCGCCTGGAGATGCTGGCCGAGTTGAAGCGTGCGGGCGTGCCAGTTGGTGTGGCCATACTGCCAATTATGCCCTACGTGAACGACACCCAGTCTACGCTGCGGGCCATTCTGCGAGCCTGTGCGACGGCAGGCATAGACTTTGTGGTCTGGGACTATCTGCACATCGCGAACGAGCGCCACCGCAGCCGGGTGAACGAGATTCTGGCCCGTGTAGGCACCTTCCCGCACAGTTATTACCGCGACATCTACCAGGGCCAGTCTACCGTCAGCCCCGATTACCGTTATGACCGTGATGTCGAGTTGATGAATCGCTGCGACGGATTGAACCTAGAGCCACGGGTGCCGCACCGGATCTACGCTGGCAAGCTACGCCCACTGAACGAGGCGGCCTTGCTGCTCCGGCACAGCGCGTTCCGCGACCGTGTCCAGGGCCGAGATCGGATGGCGAGTATTCATCGCAATCTGGCCGAGCAGATCTATGCCGGGGATACGCAGCCTGCGAACCTACGCGAGAGTCCCATCGCCCCGACGATCCG